>JBDNHS010000539.1:0-2543 GCA_041688685.1 Kapaibacterium sp. (SeqCode) | reverse complement strand
ATTGAGTTAGAACTACAATATTTGCAATATTCTCAAAAGTTATACTATAGAAGTTCTGAGAATAGTAATTTTAGTTTAGAATTTAGTCCAAAGTTTAATGTTCTCTTTAAAAATAAAGAAGTTGGGAAATCTTTTGATACTATTATAACTGTTAAAGCAATTAATTCAGATGTTGATATTTCTAATATTACAAGTTCAAATCCACAATATGATATTAATCCTAGAACTTTCAAAATAAAAAATAATGAAAGTAAAAGTTTAACCATTACATTTAAGCCAATTGATGATAAATATTCATTTACGAAATTTGAATTTTTAAATAATATATGTGTTCAAAATTTTAGTGCTTCTGCATATACAACTAACAAAAAAAACAACTCATTAAAACTGACACATCCAAATGGTGGCGAAGTATTTTTAGTTGGAAGTGATACAGTAATAACTTGGGAGGGAATTTCGGAAAGTGACCCAGTAACATTATCATTTAGTAATGATAGTGGTAAAGTTTGGCAAGTTTTAAGTACAAACGCTAAAAACCTGAAAGAATTATGGAACAATGTACCAAAACCGACAAATAATAAAAGCTTGATAAAAGTAGAACAAAAGGACTTAAAATCAAACTTAGATACTTCAAATACAGGTCAACTTCTTTTTACTTTAAATGGGCATACAAGCGTTGTATCTCATATAAGTTGGAGTCCAGATGGCAGTCGTGTAGCAACAGCAAGTCAAGATGGAACAGGTAAGATATGGGATGCAAATACTGGTTTATTGCTTTTTACATTAAATGGGCATACAGATGATGTAAATCAAGTAAGTTGGAGTACAGATGGTAGTAAATTAGCAACAGCAAGTACAAATAGTACAGGTAAGATATGGGATGCTAACACGGGTTTATTGCTTTTTACATTAACTGGTCATAAAGATTATGTAACTCATATAAGTTGGAGTCCAGATGGTAGCCGTGTAGCAACAGCAAGTAGGGATAATACAGGCAAGATATGGGATGTAGAAAGTTATAATTCTATCCAATCTGACCAATCGGATGCAGTATTTTCGATTGTTGCCCCAGAGGTAAAGGCGAGAGATATTGATATGAAAAAGCAACTTGTGGGGACGGTGAAGGATTCTGTTATACAGGGATTTATTGAGAATATTGGCACTTATAAATGCAGGATTGATAGCATTTATTTTGAGGCTGAGCAATTTGATGAATTTCAAGTAGTGTCTGGCATTCCAGTCTTTACAGTCGATATAAATAAGGATTATAATGTAGAATTTAGATTCAAACCCAAAGCAGTTGGCATTAGAAAATCAACGATTGTAATAATTACCCAAGCCGATACTTTGAGATATAAAATAATTGGCGAGGGCATTCAGCCGATGGTGTTGGTACTAAATAATTTTATTGACTTTGGGCAGGTAATTAAAAATCAAACTAAAGATTCGCTTCAAGCAAAAACTATTAAAAATGTAGGAACTGCAGACCTAAAAATTATAAGAATATACCAATATGTACCCAATTTGACTGATTTTACAGTAATTACTCCAATAAATGATGTGGTCTTGAAACCAAACGAAGAGTTGAAAATGGATTTGAGATTCATACCTAAGTATAATGGAAGAACAAGTGGCACATTGATGTTTGAATATGAAGGAGTCGGAAGTCCAGCAGTGGTGCAGCTTTTCGGTGAAGGTACTTCGAATAATCCAAATTGTGATGGTCGTGGTTTTGTGTTTGACAACTTTAATTCTAAATCTAAGGTAATATTAGTAGGTAGTGCAGAAGTAACTCAGGATTCAACAATTCGATTGACAAGCACAAAGTCAAATCAAGTTGGTGGAGTAACTTATGGCGAGAGGTTAGCTCTAAGAAGTTCATTTGAGATGTTATTTTCTTTCCGTATGTCAAATGGTGATAACAACAAATTTATTGATGGCTCATTGCCTGGTGCTGATGGCTTTGCGGTTCTTTTTCAAAATGGCAAAAACTTCCGTACTACAGAAAAGGGTGGTAGTTTGGGATTTAATGGTATAGAAAATTGTGTTGCTTTAGAGATTGATATGTACAAAAACGATATTGACTTTTTCGACCCAAATGGCAATCACGTAGCCCTGCAAGTGCCTCAAAATAATATCATTACTGCGTAACATAATGCATCAAGAACTGTCGGAATGAATGACAAAATATTTGTATTAAGACCAGATAGCACTGTATATTACGGCAGATTATTTTATGATGCAGATACTAAGAAAATAGACTTTTATTTAGATTCTACAGCAAATTATAATAACTTAGTATTGAGTGTAACAAACTTTGATTTTAGCCAATATTTGCAATTAGAATTAGGCGATTTTGCACATTTAGGAATAACAAGTACGACAGGAGCAGCGACACAAATCCATGAACTTTTATCATGGGAATTTTGTAGTGAAAGAGACGAGTTTTTAAGTGCTAAAGACAAATATTACGAGTCCGAAGAAGTTAAGCAATACGACAATATTTTAAAATTAGAAAGTGGCAGAATCAAAGAAATACAGGT
>JBDNHS010000538.1:0-7491 GCA_041688685.1 Kapaibacterium sp. (SeqCode) | reverse complement strand
ATATTAATAATATTGAAACAAATAATATTGATATAAATAATAATGTAATTCTATCTAAAAATAATTTATTTAAACAATACTTTGTATTAAATGAAGAAATAAATTTTAATAATATTTACAAAAAATTAATCAACGAATATTTAGGGAATAATTTAGAGAATAATTTAGAAAATAAGTTTGAAATAGATGTAAATTTATTTTGTAGTATATTAATAAATGATTTATCGAAATTATTGTGTAACGAAGATGATATTTACTTTATTTTCAGTAAATTAATAAAATACATATTCTCAAATGACCAAAATAAGTCAACAGAAACAAATCCGAAAATTGATGAAATAACTTATGAGAATTTATATCAATTATCAAACATAATTATTTATTTTATTTCACAAAAACTAATTAATCCTATAATAGGTTCAATATTAATTGCAGAAGTATGGCCACTTGTTTCTTATGACCAAAGATTAAATAAATTCATTGGTCGAGAAATAGAGATATTTGAGTTACAAAACAAAATATCTAACCTAAAATACATAAATGACATTATAGAAATAGAAAAATTTGAAAATCAAATATCAAATGTGAAAAAGAAAATAATTATTGAAGCAGATATTTTTGTAAAAATAAATCTGACATAAATAATGTAAAAATAATTTATTTAATAATACATCTTTACTACTTTGTAATTTAAT
Organism: Kapaibacterium sp. (SeqCode); assembly: GCA_041688685.1. GTDB lineage: Bacteria > Bacteroidota > Ignavibacteria > Kapaibacteriales > UBA2268 > JBDNHS01. Next base: position 6,796 of record JBDNHS010000538.1, on the reverse strand, counting down.
AAATAAGAAAATATGATAAAACAAATTAATCCCATTACTGCTATAGAAAGTGTTAAGTCTGGTTCATTATTTATAGATGTAAGAGAAGTAGAAGAAGTAACTGAAATGAATTATGATATTAGTAACTATATAAATATTCCTTTAGGACTTTTGGAGTTTAGATTGTCAGAAATACCAACTGATAAAGAGCTTATTCTTGCTTGTAGAAGTGGAGGAAGAAGTCAAAGTGCTTGTAACATTTTGTTTAAAAATGGTTATACAAATTTATCTAATTTAGAAGGTGGAATTATTGGTTGGCAAAGAAGTGGAAATCCAGTAAAAAAATAAATAATAATATTTCAAATAGTATATTAAATTTTAAAAAGTAAGTTTAATTTATTTATATAGTTTATTAATTTAATAATAAAGTATGATTGTATTAGGTATAGATCCTGGCTCCATAAACTGTGGTTATGGAGTCATTTTATTTGAAAATAATAGTTTCAAGGTCTTGGACTTTGGTATAATCTATGCAAAAATAAATACAGAAGACTTTAATCAAAGATTAATATATATTTATAGTGAAATAGAAAAAATTATAAAAAAGCATAATCCGGAATTTCTTGCCATCGAAAAAACATTTTTCTACAAAAATCCTCAAAGTCTTATCAAATTATCGCACGCAAGGGCATCAGCAATTTTAGTTGCAGGTAACTTATCACTCAAAATAAACGAATATTCGCCAAATGAAGTAAAACAATCTGTATCTGGTAGGGGAAAAGCAAGTAAAGAACAAGTTTCATTTATGGTAAAAACTATATTAAATATTGACTCAATCGACAAACTATACGATTCATCTGATGCATTGTCTATAGCAATATGTCATTGCTTAAAATACAAAAGAGATGAAAGTATGAATTTTAATTCTAATGCAAATAAACTTAAGAGAAAAACTGAAGATGGAAAGATAAAGACATTGCAAAAAAATTCATGGGAAAATTTCGTAAAGAATAATCCTGCGAAGATTTCAAAATAACAAGATTTTGAATTATGCTAATTCCATTACCTTACTTTTATTTTCTATGTTTTCTTTTACTATATCCAAGTACCATTTAGGTGTGCTTGTGGCTCCAGTAATACCAATTTCTTCTTTACCTTCAAACCAGTTGTAATCAATTTCATTCACATCTTCAATATAATACATATTTGGGTTATGCTCATTCATCAATTTGAATAAACTTTTTCCATTACTTGAAGTTCTGCCCGCAACAAATATGACAACATCATTATTTTTAGCAAAAGCAATTACTTGATTTTCACGTCCCCAAACTTCTTTGCACAATGAATTTTTAAATTCAAAATAATTATTAATATCTCCTGCATCTATTAAACTACCAACTTTTTCTTCGATAGCTTTTCTAATTGCAAAATAAACTGGTTTTTCCATAGTTGTTTGAGAGAACAACACTGTTTTTCTTGTAAAATCTACCTTTTCTAATGCTTCTTCCACCGAAAGGACAATAACGCAGTCATCTTTTATTGTACCTCTTATACCAATTACCTCTGCATGGTTTGGTTTGCCATAAATCACAACTTGATAACCTTTATCGTAGTATCTTTTAACTCTATTTTGAAGACCTGTAACTAAGGGACAAGTAGCATCTACGATTTTAATTCCAAGTTTTTCTGCATTAGCAAAAGTTGAAGGTGGTTCGCCGTGAGCTCTAATAATAACTGTTGGTTTTTCATCTTTGATTTTTTCAAAATCTTCGTGTGAAATAGTTTTTAGTCCCTTTTGTTCCAATCTTTCTATTTCTTTCGGATTGTGAATAATATGTCCTAAAACGTATACGTTTTTATTTTCTGGGGTATTATTGATAGTTTGTTCGGCTATATCAACTGTTCGAACAACTCCCCAACAAAAACCAGCAGTGTCATCTATTTTAACATTCATATTTTTTACTTTTAATTAATTATATATTGTATTTGATTTTATTATATGACGAATTAGTTAACTTTTATGTAAAAAAGAAATTAATTTACTAAAAATTATCTTGGGAAACATTTTACTAATAAACACAATAACTTTATTATTTAATCCATAAATTGAAATTCTTTTTTCTTTTATTAACTGTTTATAGCCAAATTCTGCTACATCTTTTGAAGTTGCTAATTTTGTTAACTTAAACAAAAAAGAGTTTCCCATATTTGCAGTGTCAGAAAATTTAGATTCTGTAGGTCCAGGACAAAGCACATTCACAACTACTCCATATTTGTTTAATTCTTCTGCCAAAGCTAAAGAAAAGGACATAACATAACTTTTAGTTGCATAATATACTGACATATACGGTCCAGGGAAAAAAGCTGCTACAGAAGCAACATTTAATATATAACCAGATTTTTTTTTTTTCATACTTCTACCAAATAACCAGCAAAGAGTAGTCAAAGATTCTATGTTTAATCTCAACATGTCTTGCTGTAAACCCAAATTTAAATCTAAAAATTCACCTTTTAGACCAAAGCCTGCATTATTAATGAGATATTTGATTTTAATTTTTGCTTCAGAAATTTTTTCATATAAAATATATATATTCTCCGAAACACTTAAATCAATATTAATTACTTCAACTTTTATTTGATAATTACTTTCTAATTCATTAGCAAGACTATTTAGTTTATCTACACTTCTTGCTACTAAAACTAAATTTATTTTTTTTGAAGCAAACACTTTTGCAAACTCTAATCCTATTCCACTTGAGGCACCAGTAATTAAAGCATATTCCATATATTTTCTCGTATAATATGATTAATTAAATCAATTTTATCAATATTAATATTATTACTTTTTTGTAACTATTTTCGTAATTCAAACGTTACTAAAAGCAAATTAATAAAATATTTTGTCAATTAATTAAACTATTTCTAATTATGAAAAAAACTTTTACTTTCTTCGTGCTATTTATCTTTTTTGCTTTAAATTATGAATCTTATTCTCTGTCTGGATTTCAAAATAATATACCAAATGGTCAAAAGAATTCTTGTATGAATTGTCACTTTTCTTCGAGTGGTGGCAATAGAAATTTCTTTGGTGAAGCTTACGATGATAATTCCAGAAGATGGAATGAAATACTCGCAAAATTAGATTCTGATAATGATGGATTTTCAAACGGACAAGAATTACAAGACAAAGATGGTGCTTGGACAAAAGCTTTAGGCAATTCTTTTGGAGATCCAAATTTAGTATCTTTACCAGGTAATATTAATGATGTCCCAAGTTCTGTTGAAAATGACAATTTAGTCTCCAAATTTAGTATTTATCCTACTCCAATAATTGAAAATATCAATATTAAATTGGAAACTATTAATGGAGAATCTATTGAAATTAAAATATATGACTACAATGGTAACTTGATTAATCAACACAATTTAATATTGAATGCTAATGTAAATGATTTCAGTATAAATAGGGAAGATAACAAAGGTAACAGATTACCAAGCGGTATTTATTTCATTGAAATATCAAACAACTTTATCAATCAAAAGCATAAATTTATTATTGAATAAATTATAATTAAAATTGATAATATAAATTTATTAAAATTGTTTTCAATTAATTTTGGAAGCATTTTTTTTTGTATTTTCTGTAATTATATTTTCATTTTTGATATTATTATCAACAAAGGTAACTAAAGCAAATATTAATGGAATCAAAAAAACATCATCTCTTTTGTGAAATTCTGAAGTGAAAAAAGACACAACAAAAAATACTAATAAAGAATAAATAGCAAATAATAATAATGTTTTATTTTGAATATCTCTTGTCTTAAATAACAAAAATATACTTTGATAAAATTTTGAAAAAAATAAGTATAGTATAATCAAACCTGCAGGAATTCCATAATTATAAAATAAAAACAGATAACCATTGTGAATTGTACTATAATTAATAGTATAATCATCTATTGGTGAATTATGACTATATACTTTATTAAACCCTTGACCTAACAAGGGCGACTCTCCAATTAATTTAATTACTTTTTCCCATTCTACAAATCTAGCCTCAGCTGATATATCTTTTGTGCCTTTTGAACTAGATGTTATACGATTTTCTAATACTTGAAGTCCAATTTTAAAATTATCTTTTAAAAATAATTTTATTGAAAATAAAAATAAAGAAAGAGAAAGTAGTAAAATTATAATAAATTTAATTTTATTTCTAAATGAATAGGTCAAAAAAGTAATAATCGTACAAATAAATGTCATTATCCAAAAAATTCTTGAAAATGAAGTAATCAGAGCTATGATGTTAAAGCTTAAAAATAAAAATAATATTATTTTATTTAAATTAGATTTTACTTCAAATAAAAAAAGAAATATAAAATTAATTGCATAAGTAAATAATAGTTGATTTGTTCTTATTGAAGAGCCAATTTGATATGCATACAATAAATTTTGAATTACATTTGTGTAATAATAATAAATTTGCTTTACACTTGATATGAAAATTGAACTCAAGAAAACAATCACAAAAATATTCCAGTCCTCATAAGTAGTTAAGATTTTTTTCATTGGGAAATAATACAAAACTAAAACGTAAAGTAAATAACCTCTAATAAAGTCTAAAAACAACAGATGTTCATATAGTGCAAAATAGAAAAATGGTATAATTAGGTATAAAAAAAGATAAAGAAATTCCCAATGATTTTCAATTATTCTTCTTTTATTGATAAATATTTCACAAAAAAACCATACAAATAATCCACCAACAAAAAATAAACCTGTAATTATATCTAAAGTAGAAATACCTTTGTCACTTTCACCAAAAAAGATAAAAGTAGAAAAAGTTACAGTATATAACCAAAACTTAGGGTAAATAAAAAAGAAAGGAATAATTGTTAAGACTAATACAGAGGGGAGAATAAATAATTCTAAATTTAAGTAAGAAAGTAAAAAAACATCAACGATTAATAATGATACAGAAACAAAAGCTATTAATAAATAAGTAAAATTTAACTTAAAAATATCACTAAAATTAAAATCTTGATATTTATTTAGTAATTTATTCATTTTAATGTTTTATAATCAGTTTTTAATTTATAGAAATTTACATAATATTAACTTATTAACTCGTTAATTTATTATTTTCATTACTTTCAATTTTTTTATTTTCTACAAATAAATTAGATTTTGAATAAATTTTATATTTTTTTCTAAATTCACTAAAATTACTAAACATTATTAATAGAAAAATAGAAAAAATAAATGATGAGATAAAAGCACCCAAAATAATTAATGACCTTTTCGGTTTATCTTTTTGGTCTGCTGCCATTGCTTCATCAACAATGAAAACATTCTGAGCATTTCTGATTAAATCTAATTTTGATTTTTCTAAACTAGGCAATAAAATAGATTTAAGTTTCGTAAAAACTTCATATTGAGACATTAATTTCATATATTCTAATGAAACATCAGCAGTTTGATTTAGAGAAAAATTTCCTGCAAAACCAGGCTTATTTTCAATATCATTAATTTTTGTTCTAATTTCACTCAATAGATTTTTATAAGTGTTAGTTTGAGAGTCATTATCTCCATAACGCATTTTGTTAATATTAAGCATCATTTCATATTGAATTTCTGTAGATTTTAAATCAACTATTGCTTTACTAACAGCTTTAGCTTGTTCTTCAGGTGCTATTAAAAACTTTTGATTCGAAAACTTTGAAATTTTCGCACTAACTAAATCTATTTGTGTATCTAAAGTTGCAATTCTATTATCTAGATACTCAACATTTACCAAAGCCTCTGTTTTGAATACTTTAGAAGCGTGATTATTTGCAATTTTAACATAATCATTTGCTATTTTAGCTGCTCTATTTCTGTCTGTATCCCAAATACTTATAGTATAATTACCATCTTTTTCAATAGAGATTTCAGAATTATTAATAAATTGTTCTCTTATTTTAGTCATTGATGTTTGCGGCAGATTATAAACTTTGTTTAAATTATAAATCATTATAATTGAGTCAACTACAGTTCTACTATTTAAAATAACAGTAAATGAATAAGTATCAGAACCTTTACTACCCAATTTAGTAACTCCAAAGTCTTTTAGTGCTGATGATATTCCAGAAACAGGACTATCACTATCAACAGGACTTTTAGGTGGAACTACATTAATTGTAGACTTGTACCAAACAGGTAATTTATAAGCTATAACTACTGAAGCCATAGTTACTATAAGAGTAAATAATATTATAAATAATTTATTCTTATAAATAAGAGCCCAAAAATAAAAACTATCACTTATATTATTATTATCATTCATATTTGTAAAATTATAGTAAAATAATATTATTCTAATATTGGATTAGACATAATTGGAGGTCTTTTAAAATCAGTTTCAATTAATTTTAAATCAACATCTTCAAATAATAAAGAAGGTGAGGTAATACTTGCTGTCAAATATTGATCACCACCAGAAATAAAATTTGATATTACAGAAGGGGTTAATAAGTTATAACTGACCGAATTATTCCCAGAATACACAATTTCTTTGAAATTTTGAGGAATAAAATTACTACCTTTAAGTCCTCTAATCAATTCTTCTGTACCATCTAAATATACTTTATACATTTCAACTATCGAAAAGATTCCTTCACCTCTAATGAACTCTAATCCACCCATTGAAATTGAATAAAGAGTTGTCCCATAAATATTTTGATTATGTATTTTTTTAATCAATATTCCATATTCTAATTTTCTTTTTTTGCATATTTCAATTAATTTCTTTTTTAATTCTTTATCACTTACAGTATTT
>JBDNHS010000537.1:0-3499 GCA_041688685.1 Kapaibacterium sp. (SeqCode) | reverse complement strand
AATGAAGAATTTTTGAAAATTATAATTGGTGATTTTTAATTCTTTTCCACATTTATGTTAATAATAATATCGGTTTGTGGATTATATGTATATAAATAATCAACAAATTTAACAACATAATTAATTTTAAATTGTTTAAGTTTGAAATTGTATTATAAGAAATTTGAAATAATTTATTTTTTTAAAATTATATAAAATTAATTGATAAATGATTTATAAATGGGACAAAGTAAATGAAATTAAAAGAGAAAATTACATTATTTTTGATATTATAATCGAAAGTAAAATCAATGCAAACTCTGGGAAAGTAGCAAATTTCACAAAAATACTTTCTAAAGATTGGGTGAATATAATTCCTATTACTCAAGAAAATAAATTTGTTTTAATTGAACAATATAGGCACGGTACAGAAGAGTTTACCCTTGAAGTACCTGGTGGATTAATTGAAAAGAATGAATTACCAATAAATGCTGCAAAGAGAGAATGTATTGAAGAGACTGGCTACTCGTCAAATTCGGAAGCAATACTAATTGGTGAAGTAGAACCAAATCCGGCTTTTATGGACAATAAATGTTATACATTTTTATGGGAAAATTGTAAATTAAATAGTTTGCAAAATTTAGATGAAAATGAAGAAATTAAAGTTGTTGAATATTCTTACGATGAAATAATTAAAATGGTTAGAAATGGTAAAATCAAACATTCAATTGTTTTAAATGCACTTTACTTTTACCATTTATATAAGAATAACTAAACTAATAAATAGAATAAACTTAAAAAAGAAAATTAGAATATGGGAAAAATAATTGCAATAGCTAATCAAAAAGGAGGAGTAGGGAAAACGACTACTTCTGTTAATTTGGCAGCAAGTTTGGCAGCATTAGAAAAAAAAGTTTTATTAATTGATATTGCTCCACAAGCTAATTCTTCTAATGGGGTTGGGATAGATTCCAAAAAAAATGAAAATACGATCTATGAAATTTTAATTGATAATTTGGACCCTAAACTAACAATTTTAGATACTGAATTAGATTATTTAAAATTAATCCCATCTCATATTAATTTAGTTGGTGCAGAAATTGAAATGATTAATTTAGAGAATAGAGAGAATATACTAAAAAAAGCACTTTTGACTATCAAAGATGATTTTGATTATCTAATCATTGATTGTCCACCTTCTTTGGGATTATTAACTCTTAATTCTTTGACTGCAGCAGATTCAGTCTTAATTCCAGTGCAATGCGAATATTATGCTTTAGAGGGCTTGGGGCAACTTCTAAATACTATATCTATTGTTAGATACCATCTAAATCCAGGTTTAGAGATTGAAGGTGTTTTATTAACTATGCACGATTCTCGTTTAAGATTATCTAATCAAGTTGTTGATGATGTAAAAAGTCATTTTGGAAAAAAAGTTTTTGATACACTAATCACCAGAAATGTAAGATTATCAGAATCACCATCTCACGGTAAACCGGTGTTACTGTACGATGCGATTTCACAAGGTTCAAAAAATTACTTATCACTTGCATCGGAAGTTATTAATAGAAATTTGTAAAAAATAATTATTAAATGTTCTAATTATCAAACAAATTAATATTTAATTAATTCAAATAAAGTAAATATTATATAACATTATTATCGAATAAATAAATTAAGAATGGCTAAAAAAGAAAATATAGTAGAAAAAAATAATAATGAAAATGATAAATCAGATTCAAAGGAAATTTTGCAAAATATTACAAAAAATAAGACTTCATTCAAAGGTTTGGGAAAAGGGCTCGGTGCATTAATTAGAGAAGACCTCGAAAAAGATGATGCTGGGCACATTATAACTAGCAAGAAAGATAATAAACAAAATAATGAAGTGGATTTTGATAATAATGGAAACAATTTGATTGGTGTTGATAAAATTATTACAAATCCTTTCCAACCAAGAAAAGAATTTAATGAAGATGCCCTTGAAGATCTAAAAAACTCTATTCTTCAACACGGGGTAATCCAACCAATATCAGTCAGAAAAGCACTGAATGGCTATGAATTAATTGCTGGGGAAAGAAGATTAAGAGCAACAATCAAAGCCGGACTCAAAAAAATCCCTGCTTATGTTCTTGATGTCAGAACTGGCACTGAAATGTTGGAAATTGCTATTATCGAAAATGTTCAAAGAGAAAACTTAAATCCAATTGAAGTCGCTTATGGTTATCAAAGATTAATCGAAGAATGTAACTTTACCCAAGAGCAAGTTGCTGTCAAAATGGGTAAAAACAGATCTACTGTTACCAACTTTTTACGACTGATAAAACTTCCAGAGAAAATAAAAAATTATATTAGAAATAATAAAATATCTTTTGGTCACGCAAAGGCTCTATTGAGTTTAGATTCAAATGAAATAATGTTGGAAGTTGTTGAAGAAGTTATCAATAATGAATTATCGGTAAGAGCAACAGAAAACTATATAAAAAATTACGATCAAAATAAAAAAGATTTATTATTTGAAGACAAAAACAAAGAATCTACCAAAATCAAAACAGAAAACAAAACTACTCCAACAAATCCAATTATTATTGATTTGGAAGATAGATTAAGACATATTTTTGGTACTGAAGTTAAAATCAAATCAAAAAATAATGAAAGTGGAAGTATTGAAATTGATTTTTATTCAAAAGATGATTTGGATAGATTAATAGAACTTTGGGGAAAGTTAGAATTGTAAATTAGAATTATAAAACAGAATTAATTAAGTAAATTGAATTGAATAAATTAGAATTTGAATATAAAATAAGAGTTAGATATGCAGATACTGACAAAATGGCAGTAGTTTATAATGCTAATTATGCTAAATTCTTTGAAATTGGTAGAACAGAATTAATGAGGAATTTTGGCTTGCCTTATGCGAAAGTAGAAGAAAATGGTTATCAACTACCATTAATTGATATTTATATTAAATATCATAAACCTGCCAAATATGACGATGAAATTTCTATTATTTCCAAATTAACTATGGAAACGTCAGCCGTTGTTAAGTTTGATTATTGTTTAAAAATAAATGATGAAATTATTACAACAGGTTGGACAAGACATATTTTTATTTTAGAAAAAACCCTTAAACCGACAAGACCTCCAAAAATGTTTTTAGATATCATTGTTAAGATTCTATAAAAAATACTTATAAATTGAATACTTATTACATAGTTGGTATGAAGTAAAATCTTTTTTTATCTATATATTTTGTATCCATTTTTAAATCATAAAGTTCTGAGATAGATTCTTGATTTAAAATAGATTTATCGCCGTTCAAAAACACTTTACCTTTTTTTAGTAATAAAAACTCGTCTGCAAAATCTAATGCAAGATTAATATCATGAACTACCCAAATAATCCCAAAATTATCATTTACAAATTTTTTACAAATATTCATCAGTTGGTAAGAACGCCCTATATCTAAATTCGATGTATGTTCATCAAGAAACAAAAATTTATTGATATTTTCATTTTT
>JBDNHS010000536.1:0-3151 GCA_041688685.1 Kapaibacterium sp. (SeqCode) | reverse complement strand
TGTATGCTTTTAGTCCTGAAAAAGAAACAATAGAAGAAGACTTTTTAAGTGTTTCAGATAGAATTGAAGCAGTCGCATTGCCAGATAGTATATACAATGCCTATCGTGCCACGTTTAGAACCTTAAAATTAGATAAAAAACAAGCAAAACTTGTTTCATCACCAACTACAGAAGCCGAATAATATGTACACTTTATTAGAATTTCAAGAAAAAGCAGTCAACCAATTACAACAACATGTAATAACTGCTATTGAAGATGGAAGAGAGCAAACACCAGTTTTATTAAAAGCACCAACAGGCTCCGGCAAAACAGTGATGGCTGCTGCATTAATAGAGCGAGTTGTAGATCAAGCACATTTACATCCTGGCTTAGATAGTAATATGGCTTTCATTTGGTTTGCTCCAAACACTTTACATATTCAAAGTTATGTCTCATTAAGTAAATTTTATGAGGACAGCCGTATATTGAATTGTTTAGATTTAAACACTTTATCAGCTAACCCTGTATTAAACCCTGGTGATTTATTATTTGTAAACTGGAGTAGTTTAAGTAGTGAAAAAAATATTTGGAGAAAAGACAATGAATCAAAAACGAATTTAGAAACACTAGTTGAAAACACCAAAGCAAATAGCACTAAAATTATCTTAATAATTGATGAGGCTCACTTAAGTGCTTTTACAGGAACACAAGCCACAGCGGTTCGAAATTTAATAGGAGCTGATGTAGAAATATTAATTACTGCAACTCCAAATAATATTCCCGATTCAAATGTTGTTGTAAATAGAAATGAAGTTATAAAACAGCAACTTATAAAAAAATCGGTACGTCTCAATATAGACATTGATCCTGCACAACAAAACAGTGATAATGTACATATCCATTTATTACGTAAGGCGTTTGAAAAAAAGAAAGAGTTACAAAAACTTTATGATGAAGAAGTGGGTATAGGTGTTGTAAATCCTTTAATTCTAATTCAATTACCATCAGACTCCACTACTGAATCTGAAGAAGATAAAACTATAAGACAAACGGTAGAAGGATTATTAAATTCAGAATATAATATATCCACAAGTAATGGAAAATTAGCAGTTTGGCTTTCAGGAGAAAAGGATACAGATAAATTAGAAGATTTGAATGGTTTTCAAGATGTGCTAATTTTTAAACAAGCTATTGCGCAAGGATGGGATTGCCCAAGAGCTGCAATATTATTAAATTATCGAACAATTGGAAGTCCAGATTTTGGAATTCAAACCGTTGGAAGAATACTCCGCATGCCACATCGCAGACATTATATTAATGATGCATTAAATCATGGTTATGTATATACAGACATTCAAGACAGTCAAATTCGTTTAGTTCCGTCTGATTCTGATTATATAGAAAGATTAAAGGCAGAAAGAAAAGAGGATAAAAAATGGGTTTATGATACCATAAAGACGGCCCAAGTTATTAATGACCGTCAAACTAGTGCAACACTTACTTCTGCATTTCAAACTATTTTCTTTACGGTTATGGAAGAAAAATACTGAATAAAACAATTGGTCGATATTGATTTTTTTACTGCAAGAACGGAGGAAGAAAATGCAGCTCAGAAAATAGTAAATACCGATTCGATGAGACAAAGAGGTTGGGAATTTAATATTGATACACATCAAATCACAATACCAGTAGGTATTAAAATTGATGAATATCAAGTGAATGCACATATTGATTTAAATAAAACAAACACAAAAGCCTTTGCCATTACAAGTGACCAATTTAGACAGTTATTCGAACGTTTTTGTTTTGAAAGTATTACTCGATTAATCAAGGAAAAAAGTTGGAGACAAATGCGTACAACACTAATCAACTTTGCAGAGTATTATTTAGAATCATTTGAATTTGATGCTAGAAAAATATTTTTATTTCCACAAAACAAAGCGTTAATCCTAGATGATATTAAGCTAGCATTGGAGCGTTTTGATATTTGGCAGCGTGCTGTTGGTAATGAAAACAGACGTATTGAGTATGCAGATTGGGAAATACCTAAAGAACGATACTACAGCGATAAACACAATAGATTGGAAGTAGAAGCACATGCATTAGAACCTTTTTATGAACAAAAATCAGTTTCAAATCCTGAAAAACTATTTAAAGAATTTCTCATACAAAATGAAACCAAAATAGAATATTGGTATAAAAATGGAGATTCTGGTAGAGAACATTTTGCAGTGGACTATGTTGATGTAAATGGCAGAAAAAAATTATTTTATGTTGACTTTATAATTAAGATGAAATCTGGTAAAATTGGCCTTTTTTATACCAAAAGTTTAAATTCTGAAGTAGATGCCTCTAATAAACATAATGCATTAATAAAATGGATTTCGGTAAATGGAGTTAATTTTTTCGGTGGTATTTTAATTCCTGTAGAAACAGCTGGTAATTGGAATTTTTACTTTTCCGAATTCGATTTAGCAGAAAATAAATTTATCGAAAATACAACCGGTTTTGCAAACTTAAATTTAAACAATTATTAAATTTTGTAACATGAGTAAAGGTTTAGACACAATATTCATTCACTACGGTATTCGTAAGGAAGATATGGAAATTATCAAAAACATGTGCGAAGAGCAGCAACTTGATTTTGAATGGTTAAAGGAAAATATTCTTAAAGAATACCACAGTCTTAAAATCAATAATGATGATATTGATAGTAAAAAGATTGAAAAAATAATTGAAAAGGCTTTAAATAAAATATAAGTACTATGCTGATAACGAGAATTATTGCCAAAAATTTTAAAACATATCAAGAATTGGATCTTGACCTTTCTGTGAATGACGAACAGCCCATTATTATCATTGGGGGTGAAAATGGTGGTGGTAAAACAACATTGTTTCAAGCTATTTACAGTGCATTATATGGCTTAAAAGTAAAAGACGAAGTGCATTTCAACAAACTTCAAAATGCAGGAGCTAGAGCTAAAAACCAAGTAACCAACGATAGTAAAATAGAAATAGAAATTCATTTTACTGGTAAAGTACTTCATTCAGAAGTAACTTATAAACTCAAAAGGACTTACGCTATAAATGCACAAGGTATGCCTGTAGAAGCAGTTTCATTGAATTTTAATGGAGACACATTCAAGTATGGCACCGCTACAGCTCATGCAG
>JBDNHS010000535.1:0-9703 GCA_041688685.1 Kapaibacterium sp. (SeqCode) | reverse complement strand
TTACCTAACGAACGTGCAAAAATATTATTTTTAATATCTTTCGACCAAATTAATAAGTAACTTTAGTGGTGAAAGATGGATAGATAAAAGGTTCTATCTCCATTGCCAATCCAGTTGTTTGGTCGATTGTTACCGAAGCACCACATACTTTGTAATCTCCCTCTGCAAGCTCAAATTTGTGTGCTGTTTGCAGAATAAATCTTTTGATTGCTATTTCTTTGTCCATACCCAAAACCGAATTATATGCTCCACTCATACCAACATCACTAATATAGGCAGTGCCTTTGGGTAGAATTTGCGAATCTGCAGTCTGAATATGTGTATGAGTACCAAGTATAGCCGAAACTTTACCATCTAAATACCAGCCCATACTTACTTTTTCAGCTGTTGCCTCAGCGTGAAAATCAACAATAATATTCTTAGTGCGCTCAGAGACTTGTTTTAGTATATAATCCATAGTTCTAAACGGACATTCAATACTTTGCATAAAAGTACGACCCTGAATTTGAATTACGGCGATTTCGGTAGTTTCGTCAAAATTAACAACAGCATAACCTTTACCAGGGTTGCCCCAAGGGTAATTTGCAGGTCTAATAACATTATCATTGCTTGCAAGTAATGGTCTTGATTTCCAATTATCCCAGATGTGATTGCCTGTGGTAATAACACTAACGCCAGCATCAAACAAAAGCTTTGCTTCATCTTCGTTTATCCCTTTACCCTGCCACACATTTTCCCCATTGGCAACAATAAAGTTTGAGGCATACTTTTCCTTTAATTCTGGAATTGACTTGACAACAAAATCTAATCCATTATCACCTACTATATCACCTATAAATAATAACTTAATTGGCTTTGACAAAACTTCCTCACTTGATATTCAATAAAATCTATAAATTTACTTTTGTAATTAATTTACAATTAAAACTAAAATTAGTTCAAAATTACGGATTTATTATATTAAAATTTGTTATTTTTGTTAAATATTAAGATAAAATTCAGTAAACAAAAAATAATTTAATTTAATTCAATTAATTCAATTTAGAAAAGCAAAATATATGAATGGAAAAATAAATAGTATAGAGAGCGAAATTTCTAATCAAGCGTATGTCAAATTAGAAATTACAAATAAAATAGGGTATATTACATTTTTTTCGCCAAATAGTAATTCTTTGCCAGGTGAATTATTGAGAGAATTGGCTCATATAATCAATAATGCGAGCGAAAATAGGGAAATAAATGTAATTGTACTAAAATCAGCTGGCGAAAGGGCATTTTGTGCAGGTGCGTCATTTGATGAATTGGTCGAAATAAATGACGAAACAAAGGGCGATGTTTTCTTTTCTGGGTTTGCTTTGGTAATTAACGCAATAAGAAAAAGTAGTAAATTTGTAATTGGTAGAGTGCAAGGAAAAGCAGTTGGTGGCGGTGTTGGTTTGGCATCAGCTTGTGATTATACATTTGCAACCAAAAATGCAGATATAAAATTATCTGAATTAGCTTTGGGTATAGGTCCATTTGTTGTTGGTCCAGCAGTTGAGCGAAAAGTTGGCAAATCAGCCTTTGCAGAGATGTCTATTGATTATGATTGGCGTTCAGCAGAATGGGCGAAAAGTAAGGGCTTGTATGTTGAGATTTTTGATGATATAAATGCTCTTGATGAAGCCGTGAACAATCTTGCGACAAAACTTGCGAATAATAGTTGTGAGGCGATGACCGACTTGAAGAGAGTACTTTGGGAAGGCACAGAAAATTGGGACACATTACTTTTTGAACGAGCCAAAATCAGCGGAAGATTAGTTTTATCAGAATTTACAAAAAATTATATAAATGAATTCAAATCTAAGAGTAAGTAAAGGAAGAAAGTACAAGTAACAACTATGGCAAATATATTTGAATTTGATGGATTTGTGCCTGTAATTCACGAAAGTGCATTTATACATCCAAATGCCACCGTAACTGGTAATGTGATTATTGGCAAAAATGTTTATATTGGTCCGAGTGCTGCTGTAAGAGGAGACTGGGGTGAGATAATCATAGAGGACGGCTGTAATGTGCAAGAAAATTGTACAATTCACATGTTCCCTGGTATCACAATTATACTTAAAGAATCGGCTCATATCGGACACGGTGCAATAATTCACGGTGCTAATATTGGACGTAATTCATTGGTCGGTATGAATGCCGTTATTATGGATAATGCAGAAGTCGGAGATGAGTGTATAATCGGTGCATTGTGTTTTGTTCCTGCGAAAATGATTATACCAAATAGAAGTTTGGTTGTCGGCAATCCAGCCAAAATAATTAAAGAAGTGAGCGATGATATGATTAATTGGAAAACTGAAGGTACTAAATTATATCAAGCTTTACCAAATGAATTATATAAATCCCTAAGAGCAGTTGAGCCATTAAGGGAAGTCCCCAAGGACCGTAAATCACAATCAAACAAATACAAAACTTGGCAAGAAAAGAAATAGAAACTATAAAGTAGAAAATAGGAAGTAAGGACTTGAATAAAAGCACAGATACCATAATTGTTAAAGAAATAATTGTTAATTATAAATTTCCAATTACTCTCACTTTGCTTTTATTGTTCTTGTTTTTACCAACATTAGTGTTTCCTTTGAGCTCAGATTTGTCTATTTTTATGATGATGGGAGATTATATATTAGATGGCAGAACAATCTATCAAAACTTCATAGATATTAAGCCACCATTTTTATATTATATATTTGCCTTTAGTAATTTATTTTTAGGGAATTCCGAGCTTAGTATTAGATTATTCATAATATTATATCAGTTAGCTACAATTTATTTTTTATATAATAGTATAAATTTAATTTTCAAAAACCGTCTACTTAGCTCTATCATTTCTATACTTTTTGTTATTTATTTTGTGAGTTTAGGTTTTGACTTTTCAATTATCCCCGAAACTTTGCTATTCCTTCCTTTTTGTATTGTTTTATATCTATTAATAAATAAACCATTAAAGTATTCTAATTTGCTTTTATCTGGGTTGTTAATTGGACTAACAACAGGATTAAAGTTTACTTTTGGTATCTTATTAATTCCATATTTATTTAGCATTAGAGTAGAAATCCAGAAACAAAATCATTCACATAAATCTTTAGTTTTATACCTACAAATATTCATTGGCTTTTTTATAGGTTTATCAATTTCATTGGCTTCATTATTAGATATTGATATTTTGAACAACTATCTTGTTACTTTCCAATATTTAAAATTATATACTAATGAAGGAGCAATAAATTTTGATTTTTTAGTACATATTATCAAAAGATTTTTTGAAAATATTATTAAAAAAATCAGTGTAGTTTATTTTGTTTTGGCTCTATTGGGCTTGCCATATATTTATTCTAAGATTTTTATAACCGATAGGATTTCAAATAATAAAAATGAAAATAATTTAGAACTGAACAAAACTATAATTACATATTCTGTATTGTCTTTTTTGTTACTCACCTTTTCCGTTGTTGTAGAGAGAAAATTAACTTTATTACACTTTGTAAGAACATCAATACCATTATTTATATTAATAGCAAGTGCAATTTTTCAATTATATTACTTCAAATTTCAAAATCAGAAATATAATTCAAATATAGTTATTTTATTAATTTCTGTTATTTTTATTTTGGGTACTCCATTTCCTCGATATGCCAAACAATTATTTATTAATTACGGATATTATTTTAATAAAGATGTTTATTATTCTATTTATCAAGAAAAAACAAATCCACTTGCACAACATAGAGATTACAAATTAGTAACAAACTATATAATTGACAACTTTAGCGATTGCAGTGTAATAGTTTCTGGGATTGGCGATAATATCATCAATTATAATCTTTACAGATCAAAAAAGAACTACACATTAACAACTTTTAGCCAATCTTGTTTTTATAATTCAAAAAATGAAATACCTTTGTACAAGCAAATGTTTTTAAATGAAATTAAGAGTGCTGATATATTAATAGTAGATAATAGAGATAATCACTATGAAATCAACTTCCATAAAAATACAACTCTCGAAATGATGCAAAAAAGATTTGCTAATGAATTTCAGAATTTTAAAAAAATTAAAGAAATTGGGCAATTTAATATTTTTCTAAGAATAAAATAATTAAATTCTATACTTTTTGATAGAAATTAGGACAAATATTGTCTTTATAAGTATTTAATATTATTAATTTTAATAGATTTGCAAATAAGACCTTTTTATTTGTTATTTTTGTAATCTATAATCCAAACAATTACTAAAATATTTTTTATAAAAGAATTTTATATCTATTATTTTAGAAAATAAATAAAATTACAAAAATGGCAAAATCACTAAGTGTTCTATTTGTAACTCCCGAAATCTACCCTTTTTCAAAAGAAAGTGGAGTCTCTGATTTTTGTTTTTCTTTGTCCTTGGCATTAAGAGAAATTGGGAACGATGTTAGGGTTGCTATGCCAAAGTATGGTATAATTTCTGAAAGAAAAAATAAAATACACGATATAAATAGACTTAGAAATATTGAAATACCTATTGGGGATACTACTTATCCTGCTACTGTAAAGTCATCTTCTATTAATAATCCAAGAAGTAAATCTCAAGCATACATAACAACAAATCATAAATATTTTGATTCCAGAAAAGGGATTTATCACGATATGGTAGATTGGAAAGAGTATCCTGATAATGCTGAAAGATTTATTTATTTTTGTAGAAGTATAATTGAAACTATCGTTATACTGAACTGGTTTCCAGATATTATCCACTGTCACGATTGGCAAACGGCGGCTTTTGCTGCTATGGCAAAGAATCTGTATCCGAAACAATTCAAAAAAACTAAATTTGTTTTTACCTTCCATAATTTAACAAAACAAGGTGTTTTTCCTTTAAACACATTTGATTTGATGGGTATTGATAAATCTCAATTGGATAATTTCACTCACAAAAAGCAGTTTAATTTCCTTAAAGCTGGTATGATTTATTCTGATGCTATAACTACTGTAAGTAAAGAGTATAGCGAAGATTTATTGAAAGACAAAGAATTACACAATGGTTTGGATAAATTTATCAAAGAAAAAGGTGATATGTTTGTCGGAATCCCAACTGGCATAGACCAATGGATTTGGAATGCTGCAAGAGACGAGACAATCAAAACTAACTTTGATGGCGATTTCGAGAATTATAAATATGACAACAAAGTTGAGTTAATTAATAGATTTGAGTTAGAGTATTCACCCAAAACTCCTTTATTTGCAATGGTATCAAGAATAAATACTCAAAAAGGTATAAACTTTATAATTGATTCGGCTGACGAAATATTTAAAGAAGATTTACAACTAGTATTTTTGGGACAAGGCGACAGCGAATTAAAAGAAAAATTGTCTAAAATATCAGAAAAATATCCAAATAAATTTAAAGTAAAATTTACCTTTGATGACAGTCTTGCTCACTTAATGGAAGCAGGTAGCGATATGTTCCTGATACCTTCTGATTACGAACCTTGTGCTCTAAACTTTATGTACTCTCTAAAATACGGCTCATTACCTGTTGCACATTTATCTGGAAGGATAAATTCATTAGGTATAGATTATTTCAAAGACCAAGAAAATGGCAATTCTATACTTTTTGAAAAGTGGGATGCTGAAAGTATGCTCGAAGCCATCAAAAAAGGATTGGAATTATACAAAAATAAAGAAGAATGGAATAAATTAACTTCGAATTTGTTAGATACTAATTTGTCTTGGGGCGAAAACGCCAAAAAATACGATGAGATTTACCGTAAATTAATGTAATAAATAAATTATAATGATTTTCATAAAGGCAAGGAATTTTTTTCTTGCCTTTATTTTTGTAGATTTTAAAGTACCCACCCATTTATTATGAAAATGACCTGTAAATAAGTTTAAATTTAGAGAAGTATGAAGTAAAAAAGTCTTTGCCTGAAACTCTCGAAGGCAAGTGATGATTTGTTTTGAACAAGGTGTTGCAAAACTTTGTCCTTATATTATTCTATTCGTATTGAACTGTTAAAAACAACATGATTATAAGTTGTGAATAATGTAGTATGATTATTAATACAAATTAAGTTTTAATTATTAAATTTGAATTAATAATTGATAAAAATATAAAAAATATTATTTGTAATATAAATTAAAAACTAAAAAGAACTTGTCTTCTATGAATAAATACCAAATTGAATATAATAACAAGTTGACTACTCCAGCAAAAGCACTCGAATTATTAGAAAATGGTGATGTGATTGTACATAGTATGTGTGTAGCCGAACCAGAAAAACTCCTGAATGCTTATGCAGATAGAGTTAGAGCAGGGAATTTGGAAAATACAAGCGTTTATACAATGATTCCACTTCAACACGCAAGAAATTCATATTTGGCAGATGATGTAATTGAAAAAATTAATGTCAATACAATGTTTGCATCTGCTTTTGATAGAGATAGAGTAAGAGAAGGTTTATCTCATTTTGTGCCAAATGAATTTTATCAAATTCCGAGATTAACTACTGAATTTATAGATATGAATGTAGCTTTGATTTCTGTTTCTCCGATGGATGAACACGGATATTTCACCTTTGGAGTATCCAATGATTATACAACTACTGTCGCCCGCAAAGCAAAAAAACTAATAGTTGAAGTCAATAAAAATATGCCACGAGTATTCGGTGATTCAATTTTACATATAAGTGAAGTAGATGCGATTATTGAAAATGATATTGAATTATTAGATTTTTTATCACACAAAGCTGACCCAATCTCAGAGATTATTGGAGATAAATTAGCTGAAATGATACCAAACGGTGCGACAATTCAATTAGGTGTTGGCTCTATTCCGAGCGCTGTGTCGCATAAATTAGTAAATCATAAAAATTTGGGAATTCATACTGAAATATTTTGTCCAGAGATGATACAATTAATCGAATCTGGTGCTGCAAATGGCAAATATAAAACTATTCACCCACGAAAACATACATTTACATTTGCTCAAGGTAATAAAGAGCTTTATGATTTTATAAATAATAACCCTTCTGTAGAAAGTTATCCAGTTTCATTTCTTAATGACCCAAAAATCATAGAAAAACAGCATAAAATGGTATCTATCAATGGTACATTGCAAGTGGATTTGTTTGGGCAATGCAATAGTGAATACCTAAACGGAAGCCAATATAGTGCTACTGGTGGACAATTAGATTTCGTTCGGGGTGCTTTTAATTCCAAAGGCGGAATGTCAATTATCGCTTTTGTGAGTGTTACTAAAAACAAAACTATTTCGCGAATTGTACCTCGATTAGATGCTGGCACTGTCGTAACTGTTCCAAGAGCAGATGTGCATTATTTGGCTACAGAATATGGTGTTGTCAATCTAAAAGGTAAAAATTTAAAGGAAAGGGCAGAAGCATTAATTGGACTTGCACACCCAAACTTCAGAGAAGAATTACTTTATGAAGCAAAACAAATGAAATTAATTAGGTAAAGTAATTGATAATTTTTAGTAAATTATTTGTATTTTATCTCATCGGCTAGACAAAAAGCCGTAAGGGTTGCCTTCGACTACGCTAAGGCAACGTGGAAAATCTACTCCTTCCATTCTCTGAGGTGATGATGCCGAAAGACCCATTTAATTGCAGTTATGGTAGTGATTTGCCCAAGTAAAAGTGAGTATTTTTTTCCTTTTAATGGTAATTGCAGCCGAGAATTGATGTAAAGAGTTTCGAGGAAGGTATATATTTTCATAAAATCATCATACCCTCGATAATCATTACGCACAGCAAGAATTAGAAATTCCACATTCGGCATCATACACGCTTGAAAAATATCTTTGAGAAATTGATTATTTGCATAAGCCCTACCTGCCTCTACTTCTAAAACAATACTACCATCTGCACTCAGAGCATCAGCATCAAATGATTTATCAATTTTATTATTATAGCTAAATAAAACAGGTACTTTAATTTTGTCAATAGTTTGTTTACTTGTCTCTACTTTAAAATTCAAACTCTTTAAATCATTAGAAATAATTTGTAATACTCCATTACTTATAAGATTATTTTCTGGAGATTTTATATTTTCATAATGCAACTCAAAACATTGAATCACATCGCTTATAGTTTCATTAATCCCAAATGACCTTGGAAATAGCTGGTATCTTAGCACATGCACAAACTCTTAGTATTAATATTATTGATAATTTTCAATTATAAAAATAAATTTTTGAAGTATTTTTATTTTTTCAGGTAGCTTCTTCTTCGCTATTGTATTAGTTTTTGTAAGATTAGGATAGTCGCTCAGTGCATCAAACATATTCATTAAATAAGATGTTTTAATTGCATAACCAACATTGTTTGCGGAAAGAATACCACTTGAAGTAATTCCAATCAAATTACCTTCTTCATCAAACAATGGTCCTCCGCTATTACCTCGTTGTATTGGTGCACTAATTTGGTATGAAGAAACATCACCTTGATATCCAGTTCTTGAGCTGATTTTGCCATCTGTTAGCTTTATCTCATCACCCATTGCATCCACCATTGGATATCCAAGTACAAAAATGGAACTACCTACATCTATTGATTTTTGAACTATGTTTATTGGTACAATACCAAAACCAGTAAAACTAGTATCATCAATCTTTAAAATTGCTAAATCATTCTTTTCATCTTTGGATACTACAGTTGCTTTATATGACTTTTTCATATTTCCATTAAGACCTCTAATCTTCAATTCAGTAGCATCTTTTATTACATGATGGTTTGTAATTACATAGCCGTCAGATGAAATTGCAAAACCAGTTCCTGTAGAAACTAGTTCAGTAATATTTTTGTTTTTAGAAGTAATTTGTTTTTTGTTTTTGGTAGGGTACAATTTTAAATAAGCTTCTTTTGTCTCTTCAATTATAAGATCAAATCCAAAATCATTAAAAGTTATATAAGAATTTTGATTTACATTTTTATAAGCCATTAGCCATTCACATTTATAAAAGTTAGAAGTTGCGGTTTCAGTAATTGTTGCTTTTAATTCGTTAAAAGACCAATCTTGATAATTACTTGCCCCATCTAAATATATTGCAATATATTTATCGTTAATATAATCTTTTAGAATTGCAATTTTATATTTTGTTCTCTGTCCAATTAATTGTTCATAAATTCCTTCAATATTGTCTTTTGATTTATCTAAATATATTTTAATATCATTCTCGGATTTAAAAAGAAGTTTATTTTCTGGAAATGACCTAAAATATTGTAATTGATTGTTCGGATTGTAATCAACTTTATAACCATAGCACTCCATGAATATATTATGAAAGGCCGTCAAACTAATATCTTTTTTACTTAGAGTTTTAGTGCTTTTAAAGAAATATTCTTCTGCAGTACAGCTAGTGAAATTAATTCCAATATCAAAATATGAAGACATATTATTATTCCAGCTTGGTCTTACATATACAATTTCACATACGGATTTCGGTCCGTCTAATATTTTTGTAGAATTACTTCTAATGTCAACATGTTCAAATTCACAAATATTTCTAAAATATAAAATTAAACCATTTATTAATTTCTTTGTATTATTGTTTTCATACTTATTGTACTCTTTTTCAATATTTTCATCAATAATAATTATTGCATATTTGACTCCTGAAATAAATGTATTAAAGTCAGTTTTCTTATTAATTTGC
>JBDNHS010000534.1:0-3341 GCA_041688685.1 Kapaibacterium sp. (SeqCode) | reverse complement strand
TAATATTAAATACAAATAATATTAATAGATTTGAAATTCTGAAGAAAATTAAACATTGGAATATTGCTTACAACACCTTAGAGCAATTTATGTATAATTATGATTTGGATTTACAAGAATTTTTGAATTTGTTGCACAAAAACAGTTATCTGACCAAAGAATTAGATGAGTTTGCAAGGTTGGGGGAGTTCGACTCAAAAATGATGTCAGAAATTGACCAAAACGAAGCTTACCATACAGTTTTAAATAAAATATCAAATTCTAATTCTAATGAACAGCTAAAATTATACTCTGAAATCTACGAAGATTATTACTTAATTTATACAAATTAGATCTATTATTATAATTTAAATATATTGAACATATTAAGTAATTTAGAATATTGGTTTTTTTTTCTTAATTTGCCAAGATATATTTGACAAATTACAAAAAATTATATGAATTTAATTTTTTTAGGACCACCAGGAGCTGGAAAAGGAACTCAAGCACAAAGAATATGCTGGGAATATAGCATAACACAACTTTCAACCGGTGATTTACTTAGGGCACACATTTCAAAAGGTACAAACCTTGGTAAAGAAGCTGAGGGTTATATCAATTCAGGTAATTTAGTACCTGATGAATTAATTATTGCTTTGATTAAAGAAGAACTCCTACTACCTCAATACAAAAGTGGCTATTTATTAGATGGATTCCCAAGAACTGTACCTCAAGCTATTGCTTTGGATAAATTACTTGAAGAGTTACAACAAAGTATAGATTTAGTGCTTGTTTTAGAAGTACCTGATGAAGACATAGTCGAAAGATTAACTGCAAGAAGAACTTGCCCTACTTGTGGCAAAGTATATCACTTAGTTTTTAATCCACCCTTGAGTGAAGGTAGATGCGATTTAGATGGCTCTGAATTATTTTTGAGAAAAGATGATAATGAAGAGACAGTTACTAAGAGACTGAAAGTTTACAAAGAACAAACTATGCCTATTATTAATTATTACCAACAGAAGGATTTAGTCCAAACTATTAATGGTGTTGGTAGATTAGAACAAATTTATAAAAATATTAAAAATATTCTCAAAAATTTAAAAAAATAAAATTGGTTTTGTTTTATTTATCTAAGTTAATTAATTAAATTCTATTTAAAACGTCAAAAGTCTGTGATTAACATCTTAGACTTTTTTTTTAATTTGTTAATTTTAGTTCAATTTAATTATTTGATATAATTTACTCAGGAGTAATAATGGAAGACAAACATTCTAAACCACTAAGACAAAGTTCAAATAAATTAAAGGATATATATAATACTTATATCAAAAATGATGAGAATAGAAATAATATTACTCACAATGAAAATATGAACGAAAGCAGTGAAAAAGAACTTGAAGAAAAAATTGAAGCAGCTCTAAATAATCAAAATAAAGATAATATTAAAGAAAATAACAAAGAATACAAAAAAGACAATATAAATATGGAAAATTCAAATTCGGAATTTGAGGAAGTAGATTTTTCTGAAAATCATCAAGAAGATATCTCTTCAGAAAATAAAAATGAAACTCACAAATATGAAGAATTATTAATAGAAGCTCAAAAAGAGAAAGACAGTCTAAAAGATTTATTAGTTCGTAAAACTGCTGAAATGGAAAATTTAAGAAGAAGAACTATTAAAGAAAAAGATGATTTAATTCATTTTGGCAATGAAAGACTTTTGAGTAAGTTTATCGAAATACCAGATGATTTGTTGAATGCTTTGGAAGCTATCAAAAAAACTAATGACAAAGATTCAGTAATTACTGGTATGGAAATGATTTATAACAAAGTAAATAAATTATTTATTGAAAGCGGTGTTACTTTAATAGGAGACCCTGTCGGTAAACCATTTGATGTTGAATTTCAAGAAGCACTTATGACTTCACCATCAGAATATCCAGAGGGCATAGTTACACAGGTTTTGCAAAACGGCTATATGTTGAATGGCAAAGTAATTAGACATTCAAAAGTAATCACCTCATCGGGTAACTAATTATAAATTATTATTAAAAGTATAAATAAAAGTATAATCATAAATATACTAAAATAAATAAACCAAAAAATACTTAAGCAAATTAAAAGAAGATAAAAAATAGAGAAATTTATGTCTAAAAGAGATTATTACGAAATATTAGGTGTGTCAATAACCGCACAACACGATGAGATTAAGACAAATTACAGAAAATTGGCAATGCAATTTCACCCTGATAGAAATGAAGGCGATCCAGACGCAGAAGATAAGTTCAAAGAAGCAGCCGAAGCGTATGAAGTGTTAAGTGACCAAAGCAAAAGAGAAAAATATGATAGATTTGGTCATGAGGGATTAAGAGGTGGTCAAGACTTTAGAAATTCTGCTGATGTTAATGATATATTTTCAAATTTTGGTGATATTTTCGGCGGTGGAATTTTTGATGATTTCTTTGGTGGTGGTAACAAAAGAGGCGGTAAAAGAAGAGAAACTGGCGAGAGAGGAAGTGACTTAAAAGTAAAATTATCGCTAACTTTAGAAGAGATTTGCAAAAATACTACAAAAACCATTAAACTCAAAAAATGGGCTAAATGTAGCGATTGTTCTGGGAGTGGTGCAAAAACTGGCTCTGGAACAATAAATTGTAATGCTTGTGCGGGTGCAGGAGAAGTAAGACAAGTCTCTAAAACGATGTTTGGGCAATTTGTCAATATTGCAACTTGTACTAACTGTAGCGGCTCTGGACAGATTATCAAAGATAAATGTAATACCTGTAGTGGTGAAGGTAGAAATCCTATGGAAGACTCTGTAACAATTGAAATACCAGCTGGAGTTGAAGACGGTAATTATATACCACTTCAAGGCAAAGGTAATGCAGGTAAAAGAGGTGGATCTGCTGGTGATATGATAGTTATTATGGAGATAATTGAACACAAATTATTTACTCGCGATTCAAATAATGTGTTTTTTGATTTGACTTTGTCTTTCCCCGATGTTTGTTTGGGTACCGAAATAGAAGTACCAACACTTTATGGTAATGAAAAAATCAAAATCGAATCTGGAACTCAACCTGGCACTTATATAAAACTAAAAGATAAAGGGATTCCTTATTTGAACACAAATAGAAAAGGCGATCAAATTATCAAAATTAATATATTTGTTCCTAAAAAATTATCTGCTGACGAAAAATCAAAAATAAAAGAATTACGAGAAAGTGATAATTTTATAGTTGACAAAAAAACAAAAGGTATTTTTGATAAAGTTAAATCAGCTTTCTTCTAATCTTTCTAATCAGAATGAATGATTTTAAGTTAAATGAAAGATTTAAGAAATTTAAAAAGTATAAGTT
>JBDNHS010000533.1:0-8417 GCA_041688685.1 Kapaibacterium sp. (SeqCode) | reverse complement strand
TATTGTAGCTAAAGACATTAGAGGTATGGCTGTAAATACAGCTGGGGACGTACTATTCTCGACTAATTCAATTTATAAAATTATAAATCCTACACAAATGGGCGTACCAACTTTAGTAACTCCAAATAATAATGCTGTAAATGTAGATTTTTTACCAGAATTAACTTGGAATTTATCATCAAAAGCCGACATGTATGAATTTCAAATTTCTGATGATAGATTTTATGGGCTCATACAAGAAACATCTACTCAAGCTGCTCCAAAATGGAAAATCACTAGAGACTTAGCACCTAATACTAAATATTATTTTAGAACTAGAGGCAAAGCCAACGCTTCTCTAAGTGAATGGAGTTCCGAAAGATCATTTACTACCAAATTAGCTAAACCCCTTCTTTTAACTCCAACAAATTTAAAAAGAGGCGCGAAAACATTGCCAACATTTACTTGGAATAAAGTCAATGGTGCTGATAGTTATGTTATTGAAGTTGCAGAAAAATTAGACTTTGCAACTAAATTATTCACTAATGATAAATTAACTGATAGTATAGTTACAATTAATGTGAAATTAAAAACATTAACTACTTATTATTGGAGAGTTAGAGCAATTGCCAAAAATGGTAATACAAGTGATTTCTCTGAAGCATTTGAATTCTTTACTGTCTTGCCTCCACCTTCTTTAGTTTCACCTAAAGATAAATCTGCAAAAATGCCTATAGATATTAATTTTGCTTGGACAAAAGCACTTACTTCAGAAGATGCTTGGATTGAAGTGGGGTCTTCACCTGACCTAAAAACTGGTAATTTCTATGTTGGTAAAGCGGAAGAATTAACCGGACACTTCTTGTTTGATTTTGAGTTTAATAAAACTTATTATTGGAGAACTTATGCATCTAATGAAGATGGTGTAAGTGATTACTCAGAAACTTGGTCATTTACTACTACAATACCAGGGGTTGATTTATTAACTCCAAGTAATAAAGATAAAGCAATTGTATTGACACCAACTTTAACTTGGAAATTAATTAACAAAGCGACAAGATACAAAGTACAATTAGCTAAAGATTCTTTATTTACAAACTTAATATATACAAAAGATAGTACTGAATTAAATAACGTTGAATTAACTGATAATTTACAACCATTTACTACATATTATTGGAGAGTACAAACTTATGTACAAGGATTAGTTGGAGAATGGTCAAAAACTTGGAGTTTTAGAACAGAATTACCTCTAACTACTCTAACTGAACCAGCACTTGGCGACTCAAATCAAATCATTAATTCGTTATACCTAAGATGGCAAAAACCATTAGGTGCATTAAAGTATGATGTTAGAGTTGATACAAAAAATACATTTGATACCCCAGATTTGGTTACAAAAAATGATTGGGATTTTGTACAATTCGACTTATATAATCTAAAATATAAAACTATTTATTATTGGAGTGTAAGGTCAATTAATGGTACCGAAAAGTCTGCTTGGTCAGAAACTTGGTACTTTACTACTAAACCAGACCCAAGTAGTGTAATTGATGACAATGGTAATTTTGAAATTAATATATTTCCAAACCCAACTCAATCATTAGCTAATATTTCTTTCAAAATCAAAGAAAATGCAGAAATTAGTTATGATATATTAAGTGTTACTGGTTCTTTGATTGAATCAAAAAATCTTGGATATTTTGATAAAGGAAATGTAATTGTACCTATGAATACTAATACTTTGGCAAGTGGTACTTATTTAGTTCAATTCAATATAATTTCTAATGGCAAAGAAATTATATTGATTGACAAACTAAACATCACCAAATAATATAAATAAGTAATTAAGACTAATTGGTATTGTTAAATCAAATAATATTAATATAAATAATTTACAAAATATTATACATTTGAGAGATAATCTAAATTATGATTATCTCTCTTTTGTTTTTAATTCAATATTTTATATTTCAAAATATGTTAAAAAATATGTTAAAAATTAATATAATAAAGTTATTACTAATTTTAATGATTTCGATTATTAATTTTAGTTGTAATCCAGATATAGCTGACAGCCCAATAGCTGAAAAGCTAAAAAGAGATAGGGAAATTATAGGTACGTTAAATAATCAAATGGTATTTAGTCTTGATGGCAAAGAATGGATTTCGGATAATTCATCAAGGGCTTTCTTTAGAGATAGTGGAATTGAAATTGTTTCTTCACAATGGATTCAAGACAGATCTGTTATTGAAACCCTAAAATTATTTATTTACCTCGACAATCAAGAATTAAAAAAAATAAATTATATTATTTCAAAACTTGAAATCATAGATAATGATAATTTGAAAATTAATTTTGGACAATTTAGAATTTACCCTTATTCCGCTCCGATAAAAAATATTAATTATTATAATAGTCAAATTGGGAATATTGAAATAATTGATTTTGACAGCACCTATATTGCTGGTAAATTTAATTTAGATTTGTTTGAGTTTCAAGTAGATAGTTCTAAAAATATTATTATAAAAAATGGATATTTTAAAATTAATATTATAAAGTAATATTATAAAGAAATATTATAAAGAAATATTCCTAATAAAAAATATAATATATATTAAACAAATAAATCATAATGTTTATAACAAATGTTTTTATTATTTAGAAACACTTTGTATATTGTATTGATAGGTTTTTAAAATTTTTAAAAGACTTTTTTTCATTGTTAAATTAATTCAAAGGTGCTGTTATATGAAAATTTTTATTACAACTTTTGCTTTGTTTTTATTTTTGATAAATTCAGGGTTTTCTCAAGATGATCCAGGTGCACTAAAAGTGCCGAATCAGGATTTTGGACTTGGTATTCAAAAAAATGAGTACAATGATATTGGATTTGTGGTGACTTATGCTTTTACTCCATCTATTCATATTGGGACTCAATTTGGACTTGTATATGATTCTGGTTATGAAATGGGTAGTTTAAAATACGACGGAGGTTTAAATTTCAACTTTTCTCCTTTTGTTAAATATTTCTTAGAAAATGAAGGCAATTTGAGACCATTTGTTATGGGTGGATTTAATATCACATCGACTTCAGAAGCGGATTTCAGTAATCCACTACAAGCAAAAACTAGAACAGTAAACAGAGAACAATTTTATGTTACAGTTGGTGGAAACTGGTTCCCTTACAAATCTATCGGTGTTTACGGTGGATTTAAGTTCTTCGAATTTAATACTGATAACAGCCAAATATATGCAGGATTTGGAAGACCAACTATTGGTATAGATTGGTGGTTCTAATTCTTGTATTTTGCTAATATTTAAAATATTCAACTTCCCAAAAGACTAACTTCAAAAAAGTTAGTCTTTTTTTTATTAATATTCAGAACAAAATTATTTATTTGAATAATATATTTAATTTTATACGTTAATATAACAAGTGTTATATTAAAACAATTATTTTTAAATATTATTCAAAGGAATAAAATGGAAAAAAATGTAATAATGGTTTTGGTCGGAATTGCTGTAGCTTTGTTATTTGTTTTTAAAACAAATTTATTTAGCGGTGAAGATGGCTTCAAATCAATTTCATCAACTGAACTAAAAGAATTAATCAAAAGTAAAAAAGTAGAACTTATAGATGTACGTACAAAAAGTGAGATAGATGAAGGTTATATCAAAGGAACTAAAATATTTATTGATTATAACTCAAGTGAATTTGATACAAAAACTCTAAAATTAGATAAATCTAAAACTTATGCTGTATATTGTAAATCAGGTGGTAGAAGTAGCGGTGCTGCTAAATTCATGGCTAAAAATGGGTTTACTAATGTATTGAACTTAAAAGGTGGAATTACGGGTTGGGATGGAGAAATTTCTAAATAAAATTAAACTTTTTGCATAAATATTTTTATTTTTATTATATTTATCGATAATTTTAAATAAATTGATAATTGTAATTATTAAAAAAAATAAAATTACTAAAAAAAATGAAAAAAATTATAGAATGCGTTCCTAACTTTTCTGAAGGAAGAGACAAAAGTATAATAAATGCTATTGCCGATGCTATCAAAAATACTGACGGTGTTAAGTTATTAGATGTTGACTCTGGGTATTCGACAAATCGCACTGTCTATACTTTTGTAGGTGATGAAAAAAGCGTAATCGAAGGTGCATTAGCTGCATCGAGAGTAGCTTACAAATTAATTGATATGAATAAACAAAAAGGTGAACATCCAAGAATGGGTGCTTTGGACGTCTGCCCTTTTATTCCTGTCAAAAATGTAACAATGGACGAATGTGTCGAGTGTTCCAAAGAATTTGGTAAAAGGTTAGCCGAAGAGCTGAATGTACCTGTATATCTATACGAGGAAGCATCTAATGTAGATTATAGAAAAAGCTTGCCCGACATCAGAAAAGGCGAATACGAAGGAATTCAAAATAAAATCGTCTTACCTGAATGGAAGCCCAATTTTGGTCCTGCGAAATTTGTGAGTACTTGGGGAGCAACCGTTACAGGTGCAAGAAAGTTCTTGATTGCATATAATGTAAATATATTAGGTACTAATAATCAAGCTCATAGAATAGCACTAAATTTGCGTGAATTGGGCAGGGGAGATAACGACCCAGGGAAATTAAAAGAAGTAAAAGCAATCGGCTGGTGGGTTGATGAATATAACTTATCTCAAGTTTCAATGAATTTAACAGATTACAATCAAACTCCTATTCATATTGCTTTTGAAACTTGTAAAGAAGATGCCACAAAATTAAATGTTGCTACTGCTGGCTCTGAGTTAGTTGGATTAATTCCTTTGGAAGCAATTCTTAATGCTGCAGATTATTATATTCAAAAAGAAAATTTATTTATAATTGAAGAACAACAAAAAATCAGACTTGTAATCGAAAGATTAGGATTAAATTCCATAAGTAATTTTGACCCAAATCAAAGGATTATTGAGTATCTAATTAGAGTTGAGCCGAATGAACCACTTGCTTCGATGTCCCTAAGAGCATTTATAGAAGAAGTTGGTGCGAGAACTGCTGCACCAGGGGGAGGTAGTGTTTCTGCTGCAATTGCTTCGATGGGAATTGCACTTGCAAATATGGTAGCAAAACTTACCTTCGGTGTCAGAAAATTTGAACACTTAGACTCTAAAATGAGAGAAATTATTCCAAATCTTGACAAATCATTCAGAGAATTAATTCCAAAAATTGATGAAGATACGAATTCTTTCAATGATTATATTGATGCAGTAAGATTACCTCAAAGTAATGATGAAGAGAAAAAAATCAGAGAAATTGCTATGCAAAGTGGATTAAAAAAAGCTGTACTTTCTCCGCTTTCTGTTATGAAAATTGCTAATAATGTTTGGTATGAATTTGAAGAAGCTGCAAAAGTAACTAATTTTGCAAGTAAATCTGATTTGGAAGTTGGTGTCAAAGCTTTGGAAACAGGGATTTGGGGTGCGTATAGAAATGTAGTCATTAATCTTAATGATATTTCAGACAACGAATTCAAATCAAAAGTGCAAGCCGAAGCAGAAGAAATCTATAACAATTCAGTTTCTAAAACAAGAACAATTTTACATACTCTCAATAATAGAATTGATTAATGTTTGAAAGTAAATAGAATTGATTCAAAAATAAATTTAATACAAATAGAAGATGATTTATCGTCTTCTATTTGTTTGTTTATAGCGACTTCTCTCTTTATCAACTTCTCTCTTTATCAACTTCTCTCTTTATCAACTTCTCTCTTTAATAAATTCTCATACTATAAACTTCTTTACTTATCTAAAATATCCTTCAATTCATCGAAAAGATAAAATGAACCTAAAATAATAAATGATTTACCACTTAACTTCTTTTCATTAATCAAATAATCAAAAGCTGAATTTATATCATTAATTACTATAATTCTATCCTTTAAATTTACTCCTGCTAAATTATAATTCTCAGCAATTTTTTCAAATGTCTCAAATAATTTTTCAATCTTGATTGCTCGTGAATTATTTAGTTGAGTGAGTACCAATTTATTTTGATTAGAATTTTGATTAGTAGATAAATTATCAGATATATTATTAGATAAATATTTAAGGATATAATTTGCAATTGGCGTAATATCTTTATCTTCCAAAACCGAAAACAAAATGTTTAAATCAATCAGGTTAGCATTATTTAATGTATCAAATGCAAATTCAATTGAGTTCGGATTATGAGAAACATCGGCATAAATCTTATGAGATTCACCTTTATAATCAATATTCAACATTTCTAATCTAAATTTAAGTCCAGCGTTATTTCTTACGTTTTTGACACCTTTTTGAATATTCTCTATTGATACCGGAAAAGTATTCTTCAATATATCAATTGCTGATAATAGAGTTAACAAATTATCGCTTTGATGTTTGCCAGCCAAATATTCTAATTCATAAGTTTTGTTGTTTTCTTTGCTATTATAATCTTTAACTTCATATATCGAATTTAGATTTTGGTTGGTTTGGATTTGCTTTAATTCTATATTCCCAATTACGTTAGTATCAATAAATTGTGAGTTTTCTAAACTTGCTTTTGATTTAAGTATTGTAATTACTTGGTCTATATTTTTACCTATAACTACCGGAATATTTGCTTTGATTATACCAGCTTTTTCTCCAGCAATTCTTTCTATTGTATCACCCAAATACTCTTGGTGATCCATATCAATTTTAGTAATAATACTCAAAAGGGGAATAATAACGTTTGTTGAGTCAAATCTGCCACCCATTCCTGTTTCAATTACAGCAACATCTACTTTATTCTTTTCAAAAAAATAAAATGCCATTGCTGTTGTAACTTCAAAAAAAGTAGCACTAATTTCGAGTGCATAAGGCATAATGATGTTAGAAAATTCTATAATCTCATCTTCGGTTATACACTTTTCATTTATTCTAATTCTTTCGGAAAAATCAAAAATATGTGGCGAAGTGTATAAACCAACACGGTATCCAGCTTCAAACAAAATTGAAAATATAGTCGAACAAACACTACCTTTTCCATTAGTGCCAGCAGCGTGTACAAACTTTGTTTTTAGGTGTGGATTACCCAAAAAATCTAACAAACTTAATGTCCTTTCTAAACCTGGCTTTATGCCAAATCTTTGAAGAGAAAATAACTTATCTAAAACTTCTTTTTTGGATTGAAACATTAATCAAAAGTAATATAATTTAAACAACTGATAAGAACATAAAATAACAAACTAAAATAGCAATCTAAAATCAAAATACCTTAGGTTTGAGAAAAATAAATTTGTAACATTTTACAAAAAATATTTACAACAAAAATCAATCTTCTTGTAAACTATTTAGTAATTTTTGTAAATCTATAAAAATAATCAACTTATCTTCTAATTTAGCTATATGACTTGTAAATTCATAAATTTTAGAATTAAATGACTTTGGAGTCTCTTCCAAAATATTTTTATCAATTCTATTCACTTCATTCACCAAATCAACATTAAATCCAACAACATTATTTTCCACCTTTACAACTATAATTCTACTTGTATTCGTGATTTCAATGTCATCCATATCTAATCTTTTTCTAAGATTAATAACTGGAATTATTTTACCTCTAAGGTTTATAACTCCATCAATAAATTCGCTCGAATTCGGAACTCTTGTAACAAAAACAGGTTTTATTATTTCCTGCACATTCAAAATATCTATACCAAACTCTTCGACACCCAGCAAAAAACTAACGATTTGAATTTTATTTTCAATTAACTCTTCACTTTTGTTTGCTTTGTATATTTGTTTTAAGTCCATTTTTTCACCAATATAAGTTAGTAATTATTATTTTTTTAGGAATTATTTTTTAGGAATTATTTTTTAGGAATTATTTTTTAGGAATCGGGGAATATAGTGTTCTTTGATGCCCAACACCCTTGATTGTTTTTAATATGTTTATTTTGATTATATTAATTTCTTTGATAGTGATATCGCATTCATCAAATTGACCATCATCAATTCTTTCTTTTATTATTTCATCAAGCATTGTCTCTAATTCTTTTTCATTCAAATTTAATCTTGATATTGCCTCTGCAGAATCACAAATCATAATTATAGCAGCTTCTTTTGAATTAGGTTTGGGACCAGGGTATCTAAAATCACTTTCATTTACTTCTTGTCCACTTTCCAAAGCTTTGGCGTAAAAGTGTTTGACCAAAGTAGTACCATGGTGCATATAAATACTATCAATTATTTTCTCTGGTACATTATATTTTTTGGCAATTGCAGCACCCTGTCTGACGTGATCAATTATTATATGAGCACTTTGTAGAGGTGTTTTGGATTTATGTTTGCTTTCAAATCCAATTTGATTCTCAACAAAATATTCTGCATTAATCATCTTTCCGATGTCGTGATAATATGTTGCTGCCCTTACCAATACGACATTT
>JBDNHS010000070.1:0-4178 GCA_041688685.1 Kapaibacterium sp. (SeqCode) | reverse complement strand
TATCTGAAAATTCATTATCGTAAGCTATTTGTGCCAAAGCTCTTGCTATATGTACTCTTTGCTGTTCTCCACCAGATAAATTAGTATATTCTTTTTCGATATATTCTTCAATTCCAACATCTTTAATTGCCTGAATTGAAATCTCGTAATTGATTTTAGGGTCAATTTTATTATAAGGTGTGCGACCCATCATAACGATATCAAATACCTTAAAAGGTACATTAAGGTTTGATTTTTGAGGTACAACACTTCTAAATTGAGATAATTTTTGTGGACTTACTTTTTTTAAATTAATATTATTAATAATTACATTACCACTATAATTATCTAAATATCCAGAAAATATATTTAATAAAGTTGACTTTCCTGCTCCATTAGGACCAAGAATTGCTAAAATTTTATTAGTTTTTGCTTCAAATGAAACATCGTCTAAAATAATCTTTTTATTTCTATTAAAACTTATATTTTCAACTTTTAACAAAATACTTTTATTTATAGGAGTGATTATTTTATTTATTTATCAATTGGTAATATAACAACCAATTATACTATATCTTCTTTTATATAATTTTTTAAATTTTCTCTTAAATATTCAGAATAGTATTTTGGTAATCCAGGGATATACAAATCCGAACCTTTTGTTCCAGCAGTATAAATAAAAATGGAGGCAAGTTCAAAAAACCTTTCTATTATATTTTGCCTTAAGTCAATATGTTGAATTCTATTAAATGGAACAGTAGTTTTGATTTTTGTAAAAATCCCCCTTTGTAATTCGATTTCATTTTCTTTAATTTCAAATTCCCAAAAATTATAACCTACAAATATTACAATTAAGTTGTAAGTTACTAAAAATGCAAAAATTAATAAAGGAAATATAATAATTGGTATATTAATAGTGGAATTTAAATTATTTTGTATTATATCATTAATAAAGTCATTTAGAAAAACTATATCCAATATTAATAATAATATAAACAAAAACAAACTACTTCTAAGTGAATATATAATCCATACGTATTTTACATCAGGGTTTAATTTCATTATTCTTTAATTTTAAATTAATTACACATTTAGGTTGTAGATATTATAATTAGAATTATTAACAACGAAATTATAGCAAATATCACTTAAATTTAATAAAATGTGAGTAAATATATTATAAAAATATATAATAAAACACTAATTTACACGGTTATTATAAAGTTTAATATTTAATTTTTGTAATTATTATAATTATTTAATAACTGAAAAGCAATTAAAATCAAAAATAGAAATAAAAACTAAATAAATCTTTATATTTTCAACTATAATCAAAAATTTACTTACAAAGGTAAAAATTATGTCTCAAAATTCACCAGCTTTTAATCAAGCTGAAGCACTAAGAAGTAATTTCTCTTTAGAAGAACAAGGATTGTTAAATGCTGGCACTGTATATTGGAATTTACCAGCTACCTCATTATATGAAGAAGCTGTATTTAGAGGTGAGGCTAGAATCTCAAAAGATGGTCCATTATTAGTTACTACTGGAAAACACACTGCACGTTCTGCAGATGACAAATTTATAGTAAGAGAACCTAATTCTGAAAGTCATATCTGGTGGGATAATAATAAAGAAATTTCGGAGACTAATTTTGAAACTTTGTACAACAGAGTGAAAGCTTATATTCAAAACAAAGATTTATTTGTTCAAGATGCTTTTGTTGGTGCAGACAAAAATTTTGCAATTCCAATCAGAATGATTACAGAAGATGCTTGGCAAAGTTTGTTTGTGCAAAATATGTTTATTAATCTTAAAACTAAAGAAGAATTTACTAAACACTTACCTGAATTTACTTTGATTGCTGTTCCAGGTTTCAAATGTGTTCCCGAAATAGATGGAACAAGAACCGAAACTGCTATCGTACTTAACTTTGCTAAAAAAATAGCAATTGTTGCTGGTACAAATTATGCTGGTGAAACTAAAAAGACATTCTTTACAGTTATGAATTACTTCAAACCTCTTGAAGGCGTGATGTCAATGCACTGTTCTGCTAATATAGGCAAAAGTAATGATGTAGCTTTATTCTTTGGCTTATCTGGAACGGGCAAAACAACTTTATCAGCAGACCCAAATAGAAATTTAATCGGTGATGATGAACACGGTTGGTCAAATAATGGCGTTTTCAATTATGAAGGCGGCTGTTATGCAAAAGTAATAAGACTTTCGGCTGAAGCAGAACCTGAAATCTTCAAAACTACTCAAACATTTGGTACTGTTTTAGAAAATGTTGTTTTAGACCCAATTACCGGTGAAATCGACTTAAATGACGACTCTTTGACTGAAAATACACGTGCATCTTATCCTTTGGAACAAATTCCTAATGCCGTTCCAGAAAAAATGGTTAATGCACATCCTAAAAATATTATATTTTTGACTTGTGATGCCAACGGAGTTCTACCTCCTATATCTAAATTAAATGAAGCACAAGCACAATATCATTTTATTAGTGGTTATACTTCTAAAATTGCAGGAACAGAAAAAGGATTAGGCAAAGAACCTAAATTAGCTTTTTCAGCATGCTTTGGTGCTCCATTTATGGTTCATCATCCTTTCTTTTATGCTAATTTATTAAGTCAAAAAATGAAAGAGCAAAATGTTAATTGCTGGTTGGTAAATACTGGCTGGGTTGGTGGAAAGTTCGGGGTTGGTAATAGAATAAGTATCAACCATACAAGAAGTGTTTTAAATGCTGCTTTAAATGGACAATTAGATAATGTTGAATTCCAAATTGACCCAGTTTTTGGTTTTCAAATACCAAAAGAAGCACAAGGTGTACCTGCAGAAATTTTAGAACCATCTAATTTATGGTCAAATAAACAAGAATATAAAGAAGCTTGTTTAGCATTGGCTCAAAGGTATGTTGATAATTTTAAAAAATATGAATCTGGTGTATCTGATGAAGTTAAAAATGCTGGACCAAAAATCTAAATATACTTAATATATTAAATATATTAAGTATTATAAGTTATACTAAAATATTTTGTTGTAAAAACTAAACGTGAGTGTCAAAAATACTCACGTTTTTTATTTATATAAAATAGAAAAGTTGTTTTTAGTAATAATTTACTAAATTAGTACAATATTTTTTTTAATATTTAATTCTTGTTTTAATTATAATCTATTATTTAATATACAAATGAGTATTTTTATTGTATTAACGATTTGTTCACTTGTCATTTTAGCTTATATTTTTGATATAAGTGCTTCCAAAACTAAAATCCCATCGGTAATATTACTTTTATTGTTGGGCTGGTTAGTAAGACAAATTTCAAATATTATGTTTTTAACTATTCCAGACCTAACTCCAATATTGCCAATTTTAGGAACTATTGGATTGATTTTAATTGTTTTAGAAGGGTCATTAGAATTAGAAATAAATCAATCAAAATATTTACACATAGCGAAATCTTCAATAATTGCATTGGTACCAATGTTGATTTTTAGTTTTGGATTAGCGTATGCATTTTATTATTATGGTAATGTTTCATACAAAATTGCATTGACTAATGCTATCCCATTTGGTGTTATTAGTAGCGCTATCGCAATCTCTTCTGCTCAAAACTTAAATAAAGCAAATAAGGAGTTCATTACTTATGAAAGTAGTTTGTCTGATATATTTGGAGTTTTATTTTTTAATTTTATTACCTTAAATAAAGAAATAACAGGACAATCAGTAGGAAACTTTATATTAGAATTAATTGTCATTCTACTCGTTACTTTAATTGCTACTCTTGGATTAGCATTTTTACTGAATAAAATAAAACACCACGTTAAGTTTATTCCAATTGTAATTTCAATAATTATGATTTATGAAATATCAAAAATATTTCATTTACCTGCTTTAATATTTATTTTATTGTTTGGTCTATTCTTGGGTAATATTAATGAATTGAAAAAAATAAAATATTTTGATAAGTTGAAACCTGATTCTTTGATGAATGAAGTTCATAAATTTAAGGAACTTACTATTGAAATTGCTTTTTTAGTGAGAGCTTTATTCTTTTTGTTATTTGGATATTTAATTGAAACAAGAGAGTTGTTAAACACATCTTCAATTTTATGGGCATTAGCAATTACTTTTAGTATTTATGTTTTAAGGTATTTAGCTCTCAAAATCAATAAAGTAAATATTAAGCCT
>JBDNHS010000069.1:0-2184 GCA_041688685.1 Kapaibacterium sp. (SeqCode) | reverse complement strand
TTAGATTAGGGCCACTTTCTCCTGGAATGTCTCCTCCGATTGTTGCAAGGGGTTTCGGTTATTCTGCATTAGCTTTGTATGAAACTTGTCTGCCAGTTATTGAGTCAAATATTTCGATGAAAGGTCAAATAGTAGAATGGCAAGGACTTTCAACCAAACCACAAACAAATGTAAATTATCATTGGGGTGTTGTCATTAATACATTAATGTCAACTATGTGTTTAGAATTTTCTGGTATTAGTAATAGACAAGTTTGGAAAGATGAAATATTAGTTTTGGAGCAAAATTACAATGATAAATATAAATTAGAATGTACAACAGATGAATTTAATGCTTCTGTTGCCTATGCAAAAGCATGTTCTCAAGAGATAATTGATTTTGCCAAAACAGATCCTATTTATGGTACAATTAAGACAGAACCAAAAGAACCTATGAATAGTAATTTTCCTATAGATTATGATCCACCAGTAGGCAAAGGATTATGGGTACCAACAGCTCCAACTTTTCAAATTGCATTGCAACCATATTGGGGAGTTACTCGTCCTTTTTTAACAAAAAATATAAATATTAGTCCTGCTGCCCCTAATCCGTATTCTGAAGATACTAATTCTGTTTATTACAAAGAAATGTTAGAGGTTTATAATACAAATCTGAATATAACTCCCGAACAAAGGATTATTGCATTATACTGGGATGATGCACCTTTTAGAACTCAAACTCCTGGTGGACATAGTGTTAAAATTTATAATCAGCTAATGAGAGAAAATAAATTTCCAGTAAGTCAATCTATTGAATCATTTTTGAAAGTTAGTATGGCTATACACGATGCTTTTGTTAATTGTTGGAAATATAAATTTATTTTTAATACTGAAAGACCCATTACATTTATTCGTAATATAATGCTAAAACCGGCTTTTACTCCAGTTATTTCTACTCCTCCTTTTCCTGATTACTGTTCTGGACACTCTAATCAATCAGGAGCAGCGATGACAATATTTAACTTTCAGTTCGGTGAAAGTTATACTTTTACTGATAGTGCTAATGTAAAAAGAGATGATATCAGCCCTGAAGCAAGAACACCAAGAACATTCAAAAAATTCAGAGATATGTATAACGAAGTAACTATGTCAAGACT
The DNA here is from genome assembly GCA_041688685.1 of Kapaibacterium sp. (SeqCode). Taxonomy (GTDB): domain Bacteria; phylum Bacteroidota; class Ignavibacteria; order Kapaibacteriales; family UBA2268; genus JBDNHS01. The sequence goes on along the minus strand of JBDNHS010000069.1, from coordinate 1,049 downwards.
TTATGGCGGAATTCATTATAGAAAATCTATTCAAGAAGGTGTAAGAATTGGTAATCTAATTGGTGAAAATATTTGGAATTTAAAATATAAAAAATAAAATGTTACTTTTGAAACAATAGACCATCAAAAAAAGACCCTCATTATCGTTATAATGAGGGTCTTTTATTTTAAATTTAAATAAGAAATTTAGAAATCAATTTTTTGATGTAAAGGAAATCTTGAAGCAAATTCTTTTATTTCATTTTTTACTTCTTTATATATGTATTCAGAATCTTTATTTTTGATTACTTTATCAATTAAATTTGCAATTACTAACATATCTTCTTCTTTCATTCCTCTGGTAGTCATTGCAGCAGTTCCTAATCTTATTCCAGATGTTACCAAAGGCGGCTCTGTGTCATAAGGTACTGCATTTTTATTGCAAGTAATTCCAGCTTTGTCTAATGCCATTTCAGCCATTTTACCATTAATATCTTTATTTCGTAAATCTAATAACATTAAATGATTGTCAGTACCACCAGTAATAATTTTATAATCCATTTTAATTAATTCATTAGCAAGTGTTTTAGCATTTTTAATAACTTGTGTAGTATAATGTAAAAATTCATCACTCAAAGCTTCTTTGAAAGCAACTGCTTTTGCAGCAATAACATGCATTAAAGGTCCACCTTGTATACCAGGCATAACCCATGAGTCAATTATTTCACCCATTTTTTTTGTTCTACCTGATTTTGGTGCAACAATTCCAAATGGATTATCTAAATTTTGACCTATCATAATAATACCACCTCTAGGACCTCTTAAAGTTTTGTGTGTAGTTGAAGCTACAACATCGCAATAGGGCACAGGGTTATTTAGATGTCCTTTAGCAATTAATCCAGCAGGGTGAGCTATATCAGCAAACAAAAAAGCACCAATAGAATCAGCAATTTCTCTAAATCTTTTGAAATCTATATCTCTTGAGTAAGCCGAAGCTCCAACAGTGATTAATTTTGGTCTGTGTTCCAAAGCCATTTCAGCAGCCAAATCATAATCTATTAATTCAGTCT
>JBDNHS010000532.1:0-6465 GCA_041688685.1 Kapaibacterium sp. (SeqCode) | reverse complement strand
ATAATTTTAAATCATACTAATTTAAAAAAAAATCTTCTAATAAGATAAAAAAAGTAAAATTTATATTAAATCAATATTATAAATAACTGGCTTACTCGGAGCCGCATCTAATTCAAAAGGAGCAATTTGTAGGTTTAAAAGATAAAATCCATCGACTATTTCTGTCTTGACATAAATCATTTCAGTAATTGTATTCAAATTTTCTACATTAGAAATTTGTGTTTGAGAATTGCCCTTAACATTCCAAAAAATATGATGGGAACTAAGTACACCATTGTCAAATTGTCTATCAACAGACGGCAAATCAATTAACAAATGTTTGAATTTTAGGTGATTAATCAATTCTATTGCATCGTTTGTCAAGTATGCTGGTGGAGTTTCGATATAATTTTGAGACTTTTTAATCTCAAAATTTGGTAATGTCCTTATAATAATTGACCTAATATTTACTAATCTCAAAATTTTATTAAGTTCTCGATTTTCTAACATTAAATTAAATTTGGGAATTATATTAGAAAATAAATCAAAGTTGGAATATAAAGTTTTAATCAAACTATCATAAATCAAATCACTTGTAATTACATAATCATTTTGCAATTCTTGATTTGAAAGATAATTTTCAATTGAATTATTAGAGTATGGCAAATATTTGATTGAATTATTAGAATTGTTAGACTTATTATTCAAAGACTTATTATCCAAAGAATTATTAAGCTTAGTTTCTAATGGTATATCTTTTATAAGTATTGGATTAACTGTAATTAAGATTGAATATGTGTGATGGTCATACAATAGTTCATTAATTGTATATTTTTCTTTTGTAATATGTCCCAAACATTCGGTATGTGTTCCATTACAGTGTGGTATAAGAGTTATTACATCAAAATTACAATTTCCACCTTGATTTATATCACCTACAAATTGTCCGTCTTCATAAGGTATAGATTTAGCAAAAGGCACAGAATAATTATTAGGTTGTAAATTCCCATTACTTTCATTTTTATTAAATATTAATGGAATTGATATATCTGTTCCAGAACTAAGGTCAGTTTGTAGTTCTGTTCCATTAATTTCAAATTTTATAGTCATTTTTTCTAATTTTGTTTATTGTTAGTTAAATACAATTCAATTAAAATCTTTTAAATCTAAATTAAGCCAATCAACAGCAGTTTTATAATTTAATTGATCTTTTGTGTCTTGAGGAAGATCGGATTCTTCTATCATTCTCCCTGGCTCTAATTCACCTAATGGAAATGGATAATCACTACCCAAAGCAATTCTATCTGCTCCAAACATTTTTATTATATATTTTAGAATATCAATATCGTGAGTAATTGAGTCCAAATAAAAGTTTTTGAAATACTTTCTTGGATTTATATCATTATCAACTGCCACCAAATCTGGTCTAACATTATACCCGTGCTCTATTCTCCCAAATCCAGCAGGGAAAGACCCGCCGGCATGAGAAAATAATACTTTCAATTTTGGTAATTTTTCGAATAATCCAGAGAATATCATTGAACACATAGCAAGGGCTGTTTCCGCAGGCATGCCGACAAGCCATTGCATCCAATACTCTTGCAGTCTATCTGCTCCAAACATTTCCCAAGGGTGTATCATCAGAGACATCTCAAGGTCTTGAGCCGCCTCAAAAAACGGATATAATTTTTGGTCACCCAAATTAACACCATTAATATTGGAACCTATCTGTAGTCCCTTAAATCCTAACTCATTTTTACATCTTTCCATCTCTTTTATTGCCAAATCAATATTTTGCATTGGTAAAGTGCCAAGTCCAAGAAACTTTTTGGGATAATTATTAGTAATATCGGCTATATGATTATTCAGATAAATAGAAGATTTGAGCGTGTGTTGGTCTTTAGCCCAATAATTGAACAACACAGGGATAGTTGAAATTACTTGTAAGTCTATATTGAATTTAGCACAATCTTCGAGAATTGCTTTTTCATCCCAACAGTTTTTGTCTATCACCCTAAAAATATTGTTATTTTTAATCATTTTGCCCTTAGACTCATCAATATGTTCGAGAGTAACAAATCCACTATAACCAAATTCTTTGTTATAGTCTGGTATATGTTTTGGCATAATATGTGTATGTATGTCTATTTTCATTGTTTGTTTATACTATTCTATTGAGTTCAATATTAAGTTATAAAAAATAGTATTTTTTATACTAAAATGTAACTTAATTTTTTTTTATTCATTTTTAATACAAATTTACAAATTATAAATTAGAAAATAAATTTTCAAAATAATTTTTAGTTGATTTAAGTTAAAAACTTCTCTTTAATTTAAAATATAGTAGAATATAATAAAATATAATAAAATTATTAATATTTTTTAATAATTTTGCCAAAAATGTTATTTTTTCTTTTTTTTTTAAACATTATTGTTTAGTTTTGCTTTAGGCGAGGTGTATTATTTCAAATAATATTTCTTCGTATAGTTATAATCATTTTATTTTGAATTTAATATTAGTAACTTTCTATATTAAATAAGCAAAAATGATAAATATATTTAGATAATTGATTAATCTAAATATAACATAATACTGATAATTAATTTTTTTATTAATATTTTTTTTACACATATAAGAGGTACGCTACTATGAAGCGATTTTTCAATATTATATCAGCGTTAATGCTTGTATTGCTATTAAATGTAACAAGCGTTTTAGCTGCTCCATCAGTACAGTCAAGAAACATTGCCTATACTGATATCACTAGCACTTCGGCTACAATTACTTGGATTAATGGTAATGGCGGAAATAGAATAGTTGTTGTTTATAATAACAGCACTGCACCTGGTAATCCAGTAAATGGCACAAACTATAGCGCAAGTGCAGTTTATGGAAGTGGCTCATCAATTGTAAACGGTGGTACAACTGGATTTGTTGTTTATCAAGGTGGTGGTAGCGCAAGAACAGTTACTGTAACTAATTTAGTTGCTGGAAGTACGTATCATGTAATGGTATATGAATACAATAACATACCTAGTAATTTCGATTTCAATACTTCTTCTTCAACAAATAATCCAAGAAGTTTGAAAACTGCAATTGCAGTGCCAACAGGATTGGTTACTTCTAACGTGGGTGCTAATACTGCAACTACCACTTGGAATTCTGTATCTGGTGCTACTGGTTATGAGTTTTTATTAACTCAAAATGGTACTCCAGTTCCTAATTACAACAAAATAGACATTGGAAATATTACTACTTATGATTTGACTTTCCTTACTAAAGCATTAACTTACAATTGGACTGTGGCTGCATATAATGCTGATGATCAAAGCCCAAATGCTCCTGCTGTAGCATTTACAACTTTAGATGATGTTACTCCTCCTACATTTACAGTACAATATTTCTCTAATGCAAGTTACACTACTCAAATTACTTTACCTGCTACAAGAGGTTTAGGTACTTATTATTTACAAGTAACTTCTTCTGAGCCTTTGGTTGCTCCTCCAACTATTCTTACTATTAATGCTCATAGTGGTACTGCGAATGATATTACTAATGCATCAACAAATCAAATATCTAACACAACTTTTGGTTACACAAGAACAGTTTTATTTGATAATATGTCTGATAATGGTGTTACTGCTGAGACAATATCTGTAAGAGGTACTGATTTAAATAATAATATTGGTACAACAAGTAACTTAAATGGATTGAGAATAGATACTAAAAGACCTGAATTTAGTATGATAGAATTGTCTGATAACTATACTATGAATATATGGTTTACAGAGCCAGTTCAAACTTCTTCAAATGGTAGTTTAACTGCTTCTAACTTTGCAGTTACTTTAAATAATGCTATTGGATCTGGTGTTACTGCTGTAAGTGTAACAAATGTAACTTTTGGTTCTGGTTTATATACACTTACTCTTTCTTACACTGCTCTTAATAGTTTTGGTGCTCCTTACGCTGGCACACCAAGCGTTTCAGTTAGTGCAAGAAACGTAAAAGATATGTTCAACAATACTTTTGATGAAACTTATAATTCACCAAATTTCAATTTATTGCTTACTCCAATCAAAAATGTTAGTCAATCATCTTATTATGAAACTTTATTAGACGCAGCCGATGTAAATGGTGGTGTTGATAATGGAGATGAATTAGTTTTAGCTCCAACTACAATATCTTCATTAGATGCTGTTAGTTTCACAAAAGGTGTAACAATTACTGCAACAGCGACAACAAATCTTAAATTGACTAATGCAATTAATTTCACTGGTGCTACGAGAGATTATACTTTACAAGGTGGTTTCACAATATCTAGAGATAATGGCGCATTATCAACTGCTGGAATTACTAATAGTAGTAGTTATTTATACATTGATGGTTTGACTTTTTCTGGTTTTACTGGAGATGCAGTCAGAAACAATTCTGGTGCTTTAGATGTCGTATCTTCAACATTTACTGGGAACAACGTTGGTATTAGAGTTATAAATGGTACTACTGTTTATGTGAGCTCATCTACATTTAATACAAATACAAACTCTATTGTAGTTAATAATACTTTTACTGGAAGTACAATTGCCGTTTATAGCAACAAATTTGGTGCTAACCCAGCAATTGCAAATAATGCTACAATTCTTGTAGATGCGGTATCTAACTTTTATAATTCAGTAAATGGTCCAACTAAAACTGTTGCTCCAAATATTAACCCTTGTGGTAATGGTTCATTAATAACAGGAAATGTTACTTATGAGCCTTGGTTTACTACAAGTGCACTTTCAACTACCGCTTCAAATGTTACTAATAATGTGATTACACATTTGAATATTGGTAATGCAGAATATTGTGCTTACCCTGCTTCAACAACTAATTTAAATGGAACTCTTCCTGTTGGTGGTAACGGAACGTTTACTTATCAATGGTTCAGAGGTGGTAATGCAATTAGTGGAGCAACAAACCAAAACTTGTCTAATCACTTATTAGATGTAACTGGAACTTATACTTTCACAAGAAGAGTTACTTCTAATGGTTGTACATACGAATCAGCTTCAATTCAAGTAATTGTTAATCCTTTACCAATTATGCCGACTGTAACTGGAAACAATAGTTTCTGTTTCGTTGATAACACAACTCTTACAGTTTCTAATGTTCAATCAGGAATGACTTATCAATGGTACAAAGGTGCTACTCTAATTACAGGTGCAACTTCAACTTCATTGATAGTAAATTCTGGTTTATTAAATGGTGGCGAGAATGCAACATTTACTGTTAGAGCTATTACCAATAAATTGTGCTTTATCGCTTCTGCTGGTACTTCTGTTACAAGATTACCTCAATTAAGCGTTGCAATAAACAGTGGTAATGCAAATTACACTTCTTGTGCGAATACAATTGTGGCTTTGACTACAGCTGTAACTCCATCTGGTACATTTACTTATGTATGGAAGAAAAATGGAACTGCCATAACAGGTGCAACAACTTCAACTTATACAATTCCAAGTTCAGAAACAGGTACTTATACAATTTCAGTAGATGCAACTAATACAAGCACTACTCCTAATTGTACTACAACTGATGATATAGCAGTAAATATTTTTACTTTACCTAATGTACCAACAATCACTGGTGATAATACAATATGTTTCGGTAGTTCAAATATAATTTCGATATCTAATGTACAATCAGGAATGACTTATCAATGGTTTAATGGTGCAACTCCAATCAATGGCGCAACAACTACTTCTTTAACAATTAGTGCTGCTGGCAGTTATTCAGTAAGATCTACTAACGCAAATAGTTGTGTAGTTTCTTCTACAAACTTTACAGCTACAGTATTAAACCAATTTACAGCTACTGTAAGTAATGTAAACTATTGCTCAAACGCTACACCTATTAATTTAGTTGCAACAGTAACTGTTATCCCTGGTAATACTTATTCTTACCAATGGTATGAAAACAATGCATTGATTACTGGTGCCACTAATTCAACTTTCACAAGAACTAATACTACACCTGGTGTTTATACTTACAGTGTAGTAGTAACTTTAACAACTAATAACGAAGATTGTAAAGTTAATTCTAATAATGCAACAATTACAATAAATCAAATTGCAACTCCAACAGTTTCTGGTAATCGATTAGTTTGTGAAAATAGTGCTATTGCATTATCTTCTACAAATTCTAATATGAATGCAACTGTAACTGCTTTCCAATGGTTCTTGAATGGAACTCTTATTAGTGGTGCAACAAGTTCTACTTATAACAAAGCAAACACAGTATTAGCTGACCAAGGTAATTACACAGTTAGAATGACTACTAATAATAGTTGTATTACTACTTCTTCTAACTATTATGTAGAAATTTCTGAATTAGCTAAAATCAGAAATTATACATTTGATAATACAATCACTAACGGTGGTATTCTTAATAATCAACAAAACATATCTTTTAGAGAAGACTTAAGCGTTACATATACTATCACTGCT
>JBDNHS010000531.1:0-2555 GCA_041688685.1 Kapaibacterium sp. (SeqCode) | reverse complement strand
ATGCCATCAGGCGTATATAGTGTATCAATCCCAGTCGATAAATTAAATAGCGGAATTTACTTTTATCAAATGGAATCAGGTCCATTCAAATCAACTGAGAAATTAGTTATCCAAAAATAATTGTTTATCAATAAATAATTAATGAACTACTAAAATCAAATTAAAGAGAGATTATCCAAAAGATAGTCTCTCTTTTTTTCTATGTATAAAATATTAAACTAATTTTGAAATATGGATTATATTTATTAATTTAGACTTCAAAAACATAAAATAATAGAATTAAATAAAATAGGATTAGTATGATAAAATATATCAAAAGTACTTTTTTGGTAATATTACTTTCAATTAGTTTCATAAATTCTTCGTTAGCAGATGAAGAATTAATAGAAACAGGTAAGAAAAAAGTAATCAATGCTATGATTAATAATAGGAATTCTATTGGTCGTTACTTTGTTATAGCTTTACCGCCTAATGATCACCCATCAACTCCTTTGCAAGTAGCTGAAATCTATGTAGCTGCATCAGAGAAAACAAAAATAACATTAATAAGCCCGACTGGTCAGAAAGTAACTAAAATTTGTGAACCATTTAAAACTATTACTTTTTCAAGTTTAGTAGATAGTGATTTATTTACATGGTCAGAAGAAATAAGGATTTCTGAAATCGTACAACCAAAAGCTTGGGCAATAGAAGCAGAAAATCCAATTTCAGTTTACGTAATAAACTCGAAAGCAGTTTCTACTGACGGATATTTAGCTATTCCGGCAGTAAATTGGGGTAAAGAATATTATCATTGTTCATTTTGGGATTTTAAAGAGCAAAATTATGCAGATTGGGCAGGTGGATTCATAGTTATGGCTGCCGAAGATAACACAAAAGTGGATATAAAATTAAATGGAAAAGGCAAAGGATTTGCTAAAACTAATCAAGGAAAAGAGATTGGAGATATTATAAAAGTAACTTTAATGAAAGGTGAAACTTATATGGTAATGGGTGATGGTAAGACGCGCGGTGTTTTTGACTTAACTGGAACAAAGATTGTTGCTGATAAAAATATAGGAGTGATATCTTTTCATAATAGAACTATGATTCCTTCTTTTGAAGTTCTAAATGGTCGTGATCATCTTTGTGAATTTATGACACCTGTCAAATCTTGGGGAAAAAAATATGTTACAGTTGAATTAAAACGCGATAAAAACATGGGTGATTATTTTAGAGTCGTTGCTTCTCAAGATAATACAACTGGCATACTTAAATGGTACGACAAAAGTACTAAAGAGATAATATCCGAACAGTATATTGTATTGAGAAAAGCAGGTGATTTCGCAGAGTTCTATAATACTAGTGTAACTGCTCCACATAATTTTCCTTCTGTTAGAGGAACATCTGTCTGGGAATTTGATAAACCTACATTGTTAGTTCAATACTCTTATTCATCTGATTGGGACAATGCTAAGGATTATGATCCTATGATGTTTTTAATTACGCCTACTGAACAATTTACAAGATCTTCTATTTTTCAAACTCCTCAAAATGGTTCTAAAGATAATGAATATAATTACAATTTATTTAATTTAGTGGCTACAGGTGATACATTAAATGAAATAAAAAATAAAGAAATATTAGAATCAATTACCATAGACGGGAAAAAAGTATCAGATTTAGAAACTAAATTTATATTTAATAATGTACCAGGTACTGACCAATATTGGGCTCAAATATTAGTAACACCTGGACCGCATTTTATTACAGGCGAAACTCCTTTTGGTGCGTACATATATGGATTCTCTAAGTTTGACTCCTATGGTTGGCCCGCTGCAACTGCATACAAAACTATTGGTGAGTTAGACTCTTTCCCTCCAATACCTGTTCCTTTTAAAAAGATTGGCAAATTTGAAATCCAAACAACAGAATTAAGAAACGGTTCTATAAATGATTCACAAAGACAAGTGGAAACTGGAGTAGGACAAGAGCCAAAGTTCTTAAAAGGAATGTACAACTTTGGTCCTTTAAAATATGAATTGGGAGCAAAATGGACTCCATACCCAGTGAATAAAAATTTTAAAACTTTTGTTGATGTTTTAGATACAAATGCAGATGCTTTTGGTCAATTATATTTTATTGATGAAGCTGGTAACGATACCATTATAGATATATCTTATAAAGCACCAATTAAAATAGAAGACTCTAATAACCCAATTCCACAATGGACACAAGATTGTAATGGCGGTATATTAAATGGTACAGTAAAAGATATGCCTGATAATCCTTCAATAAGGTCTAATTTAAATGAGATAAGAATGTTGACTAATGATAGTTTAAGTTATAATTATTCATTTCAATTTACACCTATTGAAGCAGGAAAATCTATTACAACATCTTGGAATTTAAAGATAATTGACTTTACAAAAGATGCTAAAGCAACATTAATATTTGCAGATAAAAAAGGTAATGATACAATAATAGTAATAAATTACAGTGCAGTAAAATATTCTTTTGAAGGAAATCAAGATTTTGGCGAATTTAAATTAGATGATATTTCTACATTGGATTTT
>JBDNHS010000530.1:0-7234 GCA_041688685.1 Kapaibacterium sp. (SeqCode) | reverse complement strand
GAAACTACTGAAAATATTATAATTAAATTTGATGGTATAATCAATGGTAAAGAGATTACACCTTCAGATATTGACATTACAGAAATACAAAATATTTTATATAGTCTTGAAAACTTCATTTTCCCCAATCGTAAAGACAAAAAAGATAGACCTTTGATAAGTTATAAGTTGGAATCTGGTTCTATAAATCATATTTTTAGTGTTGGACTGACTACCATTATTATATTTAATGGACTAATTGGAGAAATTGCTTCACGAAATTCCATTGATTTTTTGGATTATAAAAGAGCTGAAATAATAGAAAATTTTCAAAAAATAGCCATAGAAAAAGATATTAATATTACATTTAGTACAAGTTTGACTGATAATAAAGTATTATTAATAAATAAAAATACTAAATATTTCAACACTAAACCCAAAAATATAAATACAGAGATGACATTATATGGAGAAATATATCAAGAAGGTGGAATTGAACCTAATCTCCATATCAAAACCAAAAAGTATGGAAATTTAACTGTTAGTGCTACAAAAGAGCAAATAATAGAAGGCGAAAAAAGAGTTTACAAAGTTTATGGGTTAAATGTAGCAGGCAAACTTAATATTGGTAATGGTACATTATCAGAATTAAAATTAATTGATTACATAAACTATAATCCGATTTTTGATAAAAATAAATTAGATAATCTTATCCAAAAAGCTACAATTAATTTATCACAAATCAAAGATGTTGATATTTGGTTAGAAAATGTAAGAGAAGGTGAATTATATGAGTAATAATGTTTTACTTGATACTTCATTTTGTATAAGATTAATGAATAATAAAGATGGATTACATCAAAACGCTTACGAATACTACCAATATTTCCTTGAATCCAAAATAGAGATGTACCTTTCGTCTATCGTCATTTCTGAATATAGTGTCAAAGACGATATTAATAACTTGCCACTTGATACATTTATAATCATTCCTTTTGATTATTACGATGGAAAAATGGCAGGAGAGTTTTATTCAATATTATCCAAAAACAAAGAACATATAAATGATATTGAAAGATTAGTAGTAAAAGATGATTGTAAATTAATTGCTCAAATATATAATAGACAAATAAAATCATATATTACGAATGACAAAAAATCTTTTAGAAAAATATTGTCTCCAATAAAAAATGAAAAGAATTTTGAGATTGAATTTTTGGATTTATCAATTCCATTAAAAGAATATCAAAACAAACTTTTTTGATATTTGATGTTGAATTTGTATTTTATATTTTATAATCTAATATCACAATTATCCTTAAAAATATTATTAAATTATGACAATTGGAATTATTGGATATGGGCAAGTAAGCCAGGCATTTATTAATCAACAATTCGTTCTTGATAATTTGAAATATATTGTTATCAGAAATGGAACAGATAGAATAAATTTTACTAACTTTGTAAACCAAAATAATCATAATATTACTATTTATTCTGAAGTAAACCAAATTATTAATTTCGCAGAGTTTAATCTAATTTTAGTAAATGATAGCAATATTATTAATGTTGTTGATCAATTAGTTGATTGCTATGCACATAATAACGAACCAAAAACAACAACTTCAATTATTAATTCTCCTATTTCTAATTCTCCTAATATTAAACCTATTTTTGCACACTTTTCTGGGGTATTAAATTTAGATGTTTTAAAAAAACTACAAGAAAATAGATATAAAATTGCAAAATTACATCCATTCCAAACTTTTGCAATTATAAACAAAAATATAGATAATGAAAACAACATAAATATATTCAAAGATGTAGCTTTTTTATGTGAATTTGATATTGATGTTCAAAGTAGTAATTCTAATGAAGAAAGAGAATTAGAGAATATATTAAGACAATTTATTGAAAGTTTGGATGCTAAATTCTTTAATAAAAATGAACTACAAAACTTCGACGAAAAACTATATCACATAATTGCCGTATTGTCATCAAATTATTTAACTACATACTTAAAGTTAATAATTGATTTGGCTGAAAATTCTGGACTCAATAAAGACTTTTTGTTACCCATTATCAATACCACAATTAAAAATATATTTGAAAAGGAACGTTCTGGTGATAATTATAACAATCATAATTACCCATTATCTGGACCTATTGCAAGATTAGATTTTATAACAATTGAAAAGCACCTACAAATATTGAAAGATAAAAATATAAATTTTGGGAATGAATTAAAATTAAAAGAAAATGATTTATTAGAGTTTTATACGTTTTTTGGTAAAATCACAACTCAACTTGCTTTAAAAAACGGTATATTTGAAGTTGGTGATTTTGACAAACTAAAAAAAATATTTGAGAAGTAATAAGGAAATGAATAGATGAGTTTAATTCAAGCCATAATTTTGGGATTGATACAAGGGCTGACAGAATTTATTCCAATTAGTAGTACAGCACATTTGACTATTGCTGGTAAATTTATGGGATTAATTGACCCGAATAATCCAGAAAAATGGACTGCTTTTATGGCAATTATACAATTAGGTACTATTGTAGCCGTTCTTTTTTATTTTAGAAAAGATATTTGGGATATAATCAGGGATTTTTTAAATGATAATATAAGAAATCGTAAATCATGTAAGGAACAATCATTAAATTCTAAATTAGGTTGGTATGTGATTTTGGGTAGTGTTCCAATTGTAATAATCGGATTATTAATCAAAAAAGTAATCGAAGGTAACATAACAAAAGACCCTTTGGTAATTGCAATTTCGATGATAAGCTTAGCAATAATTTTATTTTTGGCAGAGAAAGTTGGTAAATTTCAAAAATCAGAAAGTGATATAACTTTAAAAGATGCAATAATAATTGGTATTTCTCAATGTTTTGCATTATTCCCTGGTGCTTCGAGGTCAGGGACAACAATTACTGCTGGTATATTTCTTGGACTTAAGCGAGACACAGCAGCCAAATTTTCATTTTTGCTTAGTATTCCTGCAGTAATTGGAAGTGGATCATTGGAGTTCTTTGGTGCAATAAAATATCTAAATGCCGATGAATTTATTACTTTATTTGTTGCTACGGTTATCTCTGGAATATCTGGTTATATGTCAATTGCATTTATATTAAAATATCTTAAATCAAACTCTACAATTTTATTTGTAAATTATCGTATAATTGTAGGAATTATATTACTATTTTTAATTTTTTTCAAATTAATTTAACAGGATGAATTTATGTACAAAATATTCACGTTATGTATATTAGCAATTACTTTATTTTTTTCGAATGATTTAGTTGCAGCTGGTAAAACTGACGGTTTGGTAGCTAATATCAAAACTGCAAGAGGTCAAATTTCGATTAAACTAAATGGCACCCAAACTCCACTAACTTGTGCAAGTTTTGTGAATTTGGCTAATAGAGGATTTTATGATGGACTAAAATTCCATAGAGTAATAGCAAACTTTATGATACAAGGTGGAGACCCATTAGGTACTGGTACTGGAGACCCAGGGTATAAATTTGAAGATGAGTTTTCTCCAGATTTAAAGCATACTGGACCTGGCATTTTATCAATGGCAAACTCAGGACCAAGCACAAATGGTTCTCAATTCTTTATTACACACGTAAAAACAGGTCATTTGGATAACAAACATTCAGTTTTTGGCAGTGTGATCTCAGGTCAAGATGTTGTAAATTCAATCAAACAAGATGATATAATAAATTCAATAACAATTGAAGGAAATATACCAGCTGAAATGAAAAAAGTACAAAATAGAGTTGATGAATGGAATAAAATTTTAGATAGTAAATTCCCTAAATTAAAACCAGCAAAGAAGTTCTAATCAAAAAGTAAAAAATAAAAATAAAGTATAAATGAAGAAAATAATCTTATTAATTTTAGCAATTGCATTTATAAGTAGTTCATGTTCAACAATAGCAGGTAATAAAAAATTGACAGCAAATATAAAAACAAGTCGTGGTGAAATAGTATTGGAGTTATACGGTGCGGAAACTCCTCTAACTTGTGCAAGTTTCGTAAATTTAGCTAATAGAGGCTATTATGATGGACTAAAATTCCATAGAGTAATAGAAAACTTTATGGTACAAGGTGGAGACCCAACTGGAACTGGCAGTGGGGGTCCTGGGTATAAGTTTGAAGATGAAGTTGTATCAACATTAAAACATAGTGAACCTGGTATTTTATCAATGGCAAATGCAGGTCCCAAAACTAACGGCTCACAGTTCTTTATAACTCATATAAAAACTGATTGGTTGGACGGTAAACACACTGTATTTGGCAAAGTAACAACTGGGTTAGATATTGTAAATTCTATCCAACAAGGCGATATTATAAACTCTATAACTATTTCTGGTGATGTTCCGGAAGAAATGAAAAAAGTACAAAATAGAGTTGATGAATGGAATAAAATTTTAGATGAAAAATTCCCTAAATTAAAAGAAGCGGAAAATTTATAATTTCAAGTTATAATTAGAGTTTAAATCTATAATATAAATAAATTACTGAAAATGGATAAGTTTTACTTATCCATTTTTTTTGTTATTAAATGGAAAATGAATAATGAAATTAAGCTAACTATACCCAAAATTATAAATGGATAAATAAATTGAAATGGTGATAATTCTATCCATAATTTATTAGTAGTTTCTAAATTAATATTTAAATTAATGTCTGAACTAATATTATTTAAGATTAGGTTGCTTTTGCCTTTAATTTGACTAATGATAGAAGATTTTTCAGCTATGGACTCAAAATAGTAAGCCCCAAATATTGATGCAAAAACATATCCAATGGTAGATGACAAATTTAGAAATCCAAAATATTGAGCTTCCTGCCCAGCTTTCTTGTTTTTATCTGCCCAATCCAATAAAAACGTATTACATAACATTTCGCCAATCGAATAAATGATTATTCCAAAAAATAAATACATTCCCTTATTTAATAAAAAGCTTAGACCAATACCAACGACTACTAAAAATAGACCTAATATTAATGAAGGTAATATCTTTAGATTGAATTTATTGAACAATAGAATAAACGGGAAAATCAATAAAATTATTACGCCCGTATTGATATTATAAAACCACTCGTAACTAATCTGTGAGCCAAGATTTGTAGTAATTTGATATGCATTACTAATTCCAAAATTATTTATTAAATCAGTCGTATCAATCCAATCATAAATAAAATTTGGTAGATATTCATAAAATAGTAGATAAATAATATTAAATGAACTCATTAGTAATATTGGAATAATAAACTTTTTATCGCTAAATACATTAATTACTCCTGCGAATGAGACTTTATTATTTTGACTAATTACTTCTATATTTTTATCAATTTTATTATTGATTAAATTTAAACTTAATATTATGTTGACCAAAATCAACAAAACACAACCTATAAAAACAAACTGCCAACCAAGATTTTTGAGATAAAAAGCGAGCGGAGTGCCAACAAAAAATATACTAAGATTAATGATAAAAATATAAAATGCCCAGTTGAGTGATGTGTTTTTTGAAGTGGTATTGTGGGAGAATTTACCAAAAATATTAATCTCGCTAAATGATTTAAGGGATGTTATTCTGAATAGTCCACTTCCAATACTAAAAATAAATATTGAGAACCAAATCAAGTATATATCATTGGAAATACTTAATACTAAGTATGAAAACAAAATTAAACTCAAAAATATTAGTAGTGATTTTTTTTGTCCTAATTTATCAATTACAAAGGCAAAGAATATTGGCGTAAGATTCTGAAATATAGCCCACATTGCGTACAAATAACCTTTGTTTGTTTGACTCCATTCTAATCCCCCAACTACTCCTTTTTGTGACAAATAAATCGGGAATTGTAATATTAATACCCACCAAGCAAGCCTTTCTAATATAATTATTGAAATTATCAAAAGCTTTTGGTTTATAAATTTTGGTATTAAAGCAAAAAATGGTCTATTGATTGAATTAGAGTTTTCGGTAATAGGATTGATGTTTGACAAAGTTTTTAGTATTATGTATTAAGTGTTTTGTATTATGTATTTGAGATTAATAAAAAAATAAAAAAATAACAAATAAAATCATTAATATCAAAAATACTATTTTCTTTTATCAAATTCAATATTTTTTTAGGGAAATTGGTAACAATTGCATTTATATTAAAATGTTTGATTTTTTGCAATTGTTCTAAATTATCAGCTGAATATATGCCGAGAGATAAATTATTAGTTTTGGCATCTTTTGCAATTTCTTCGTTGATTTCTTCGATAGAACAAATAAATACATTATACTTTATTTTTTGTAAATAATCCGATGGCAAAAGATTTTTGTATGGATTTTTAATTACTGCAATTTTTGCATTTGAATCAATTTCACTTAATTTTATTAATAATTCAATATCAAAAGATGCGAAAATAGTTTGTTCGATAAAGTCGTTATTTTTTACTACTTGGTAAATCAATTCTACATTTTGTTTGTCAAATTCAGTGAAGTTACTTTTAATTTCAATTATAATAAATGCTTTATTATTTACTAAATTTATTACTTCTTCTAATTTAGGCACTGAGTATTTCTGGAAATTAGATTTTTTTTCAATAATCTCAGGAGAATTAATTTCATTTAAACTATTGGATTTGACAACTAAATAAATTTTGCTATCTATTTCTCTATTTTCGCTTTTTTCAAAATAAACATTTTGTAATTGTGAAAAAGTTAATTCTTCAATTTTATAAGAAACATTAGAGTTTATATCAATGATTTCATTATTGTGAATTGCAACAATATGTTTGTCTTTTGTAATTTGGACATCAACTTCAATCATTTTGGCACCAGAATTTATAGCATCTTCAAATGCTTCCAGGGTATTTTCTACATAAGTTTCCGATGAACCCCTATGTGCCACTATAAATTTTTTCTTTAACTTTTCGAACGTATTTAGATTTTCTAAAATCATTAATTTATCAACTTTATTATTTTTAATTTTAAAATTCACATCACAAAAGACAAACCATAAACTATATAATTTGAACTAATATAATTTATCGAATAAAAGTACATTAATATATTGCAAGAAACAAATAATTAAATAACAATATAACAGATATTTAGTAAATTGTAAAATATTAATTGTAATATTACACAAATAATATTATTTATGATTACAAATCTTATTTTTTTATTAAATTAGTTAATTATGTATTCCAAACTTTTTTCAGCTTCGGTTTTG
>JBDNHS010000529.1:0-4753 GCA_041688685.1 Kapaibacterium sp. (SeqCode) | reverse complement strand
AATATAATAAACACTTTTAATAGTTTGACAGAAGCTTCTAAATTTATAGAAGTTACTCCTTCAAACTTACACAGAGTAGTAAATAGTAATAATCCAAAGTATAAAACTTGCAAAGGATTTATATGGAAATATTTATAAGGCTCCTTACACAGTAATGTGTAAAGGATAATTGGATGAATTCAGGGAAAATCTAGAAGTAGACAATCCTGAGCCAAGCTTAAAGAGTAATATCTTTTTGAAGGTGCAACGACTAGGTAACGAAACTATGAAAATAGAATGTAATTTACCCAAGAGCGTCCAACACCCTACAGTCGGTAGGGTGCTGATATAGTCTGGACTGCATGAATAACAAAAAAAGATGCAGAAGTTGGGATAAAGAGCCCAACGATAACACAATCGAGAGATTTTTATGGATTTAGTCCTGTTGTTATAAGTCAATTTAACAGATCTATTTCTAATCCCATGAGAATAAAGAATGGAGACGTTGAGCCAGCTTTAGATGACTTTAAAGACTCTGCTTCGACACAAGAAGATGCAGACGTTGTAATGGCTTTATTTGATCCAATGAGATACAATGTAGCAGACACATCTGGTTATAATTTAGATAAGCTAAAAGACGATCTTGGTGCTAAATATTTTAGAAGTTTAAGAATTATTAAAAATAGTTATGGTTCTGATGACTTAAGAGTTGGTTTAGGATTTTACGGAGAACTAGGAATGTTCAAAGAACTACCAAGAAAAAAAGAAATGACAGACGAGGATTATGAATCAGTTATTAACAAATCATATTTTTTAAAATGAAAAAATTACCATCAAAACTCGTTAATAGAGAAATATCTTTAGACAAGTTGTATGAAGAATTAACAGGTCCAAACATAATCACTAATTGGAAATTAGTAAGAGAAAAAGATAATTTATTTAAATACTCTGAAAATATTAGATGGGTGGAATGGAAAGAAGATGGAACATTTAAAGCTGTACATGAAGATATTGATATTGGGTATAGTTTAATTATGTCTCCTTTTACAAAGGAATTTACATGGCAAACCACTAAAGTTATAGAAATCATAGACAAAGGAGATTTGCATGTAAAATTTAAAACAAAAAACAGTAAATATACATTACATAAAATATGAAAAAAATACTATGGTTAGATGATTTAAGAAATCCGTACTTAAATCTTGAAAAAAAAATACCAAAAGAATATGGTGTTATTGAATGGGTTTTAAACTATGAACAGTTTACTAAATGGATTATTAAATTTGGTTTACCACATATAATATCTTTTGATCACGATTTAGCTGATGAACATTACACGCCTGAATACTTTTGGGATAATTATATAGAAAGTAGAAAATACCAAGAGTGGAAAGGCAAAACATATCAAGAAAAAACAGGACTGGATTGTGCAAAATGGTTAGTAATTTATTGTATAGATAATAATAAACAATTACCATTGTTTTATTGTCATTCTGCAAATCCTGTTGGAAGAGATAACATTTTGTATTTCTTAGGAAACTTTAAAATACATTATAAAAAATAATATTATGAGTTTACACGTTTGTTTAACAAGAAAAAGATGGATTAGTTACGATCAAGGCAAAACTAGTACAGAAGAAGAAGAAAAGCTTTATTCTGCAAACATTACCCATAATTTAGGACAAATGGCAGAAAAAGCAGGCATTTATGAAGCTTTATGGAGGCCTTATAGATTAAAAAAAGAATATGATGTTCCTGATAATAATTATGAAATTGAATATGCTTTTGAAGATGCAAATCCTGTAAAAGCTAATGAAATTATTGAAATTCTTCAAAAAGGATTAGATGATTTAAAAAAAAGACCTAAATATTTTGAAAAGTTTAATTCACCAAATAGGTGGGGAATGTATGAACATTTTGTTCCTTTTGTCGAAAAGTATTTAGAAGCATGTATAAAATATCCAGAATCAATTGTAAATACTTCTAGATAATAAAAAAAAGTTAGTTTTTAAAATAAAACAATTATGGATGATAAAAAAAATGAAATACAAAAAAAAATAAAAAAAGACATAATTAAAAATAAATTCAGAGGAATTGTATTATCTGCAGTAAGAACAGGAAAAACAAGAATTATATTAGAAGCTATAAAAGATCATAGCAAAGACAAAGATGTAGTTGTATTTATAGCTTATCCTAATATAGATATAAAAAAGTCTTGGGAAGAAGAAATGGATAAAATAAATTATCACCCTTCTGTAATTTTTTCTACATTTATTTCTTTAAAAAAATTTGAAAATGTAGAAGCAGATTATTTTATTTTTGATGAATCTCATCTTCTTCCTGAAGAAAATATTGTTCCTATTGTTTCAAGAATGTGTGAAAAAAACAAATACGTTATATTAGCATCAGGAACATTTTCTCCAGAAACTTTAAACAATTTAAGTTTTTCAACTAAATTAGATTTAATTGTAAACTATACATTAAATGATGCAATAGAAGACAGTATAATTATTGATTTTAAAGTTTATGTCCATCATTACAAACTAGATTGTACAAAAATAAAAGAATTTGGTAAAGTTAAAAAATGGAATTCAACAGAAGCAAAAGAATGCAAAAGACTTACCAATAGAATTATTAGTTCTTATGGGTCTCAACAAAAAATGTTTGCAGCTTTGGCTAGAATGAGATTTATAAATTCTTGTGATTCTTTAATTAGTTCTGTAAAAGCATGGATTAACAAAAACAAAGATGAAAGATTTTTGTTGTTTGTTGGAGATGAAAAAATTGGAATAAATTATAATATTCCTATGTTTAACTCAAAAAGTAAAAATAATGATGTATTAATACAATTTCAAAAAAAGGAAATAAATCAATTGTGCTTAATTAAAAAAGGATCAGCGGGTATAACTTACCCAAATTTACAACACATCCTTATAACGGCTATAAATAGTAATGGAGAAAACCTTGAACAACAAATTGGAAGGAGTTTATTGCAAGACACAAAAAATGCAGAAATTCACATATTTGTTAGTGATCAGTCTTTTCAATTAAAATGGCTAAATTCAGCATTATCAAACATTAGTAAAAAAAGAATAACTTATTTATAAAAACACTAAATTTGTTATATAATTAAAATAATTATTTGTACTTTTACTTATTAAAAAATTAATAACTAAATAAATTAAAAACATGGCAAGCAAATTAGTAGGAATTGTAGGAAATTCTGGAACAGGAAAATCAACAGCAATTAAATACTTAAATCCTGAAGAAACTTACGTTATTAACGTAGCAAAAAAAGAACTACCTTTTAAAGGAAGTGAAAAATTATATAATTCAGAAAGAAAAAATTATAAAGAAATTGATGATGCTATTGAAATAGCAACACTTTTAAAAACTCTTTCTGATAAAGCTCCTCATATTAAAAATATAGTAATAGAGGATTCTAATTATATAATGGGATTCACTATGGTAGACAAAGCAACTGAAATAGGATACACTAAATTTAGCATTATGGCTAAAGATATGGTAGATTTGTTTAGAACTGCTAGAAAACTAAGAGAAGATATTGTTGTTTTCTATTTATCTCACCCAGAAACAATAGAAGATGCTGGTGAAATTGTAGGATATAAAATAAAAACAGCAGGAAAATTAATTGATAATCAAGTGTTACTAGAAGGACTGTTAACTGTATGTCTTTATACGTATGTAGAAGAAAACAAAGACGGTAGTGCTAGTTACAATTTATTAACTAATAGATTTAGAAAATACCCTGCAAAAAGTCCTGATGGAATGTTTAGTGAGTTAAAAATTCCAAACAACTTACAATTAGTAGCAGAAAGTTTAAACAATTATTATAATGATTAAATAAATTAAAACATAGAAAAATGAGTACAATTGGAGGAGTAAAAAGAGAATTAAATTTATCAGATAATAATTTTTCAAAAAAAGTAGGACTGTTTGAAGCAAATGTTATTGCTATCAACCCTACAAGAGAAGAATTTAAAAACAAACTAGGAATAGAAATGAGCGAAGATAGCAAGGCTATAGAGTACTTAGGACAATCAGCTGATGGAAATGACTATTTAAGAATAGATGTCTGGTTACAAGACACTAAAACAAAAGAAAATTATAAAATAACTCCTTTTTTCTTAGAAGATAAAGAAAGAGAAAATAAAGATGGTTCTAAAAAACAATATATTAATTCTGTTGGTGTTTGTTCTTGGGCTTCTGATGAAAATGATTTACCTGATTGGTTTATATCAGGCAGAGATCATAGAGTAGCTTATACAGGAGAAGAGATTTTTTATAATTTTATGAAAAGCTGGTTAAGCAAACTAGATTATAGAAGTGCTGAAACAACTCTTCAGTTAGAATGGAAAAAACTAATGAAAGGAAACATTAAAGATTTAAAAGATCAGATTAATGGAGAATGGTCTGATACAATTGTTTCTATGGCTACTGTTATAACTAAAATGAAAGATGGAGAAGTTAAAGAGTACCAAGGAGTTTACAATAAAAGCTTTTTGCCTCTTTATTCTTTAAAGCAATTTAGAGTTTTAAATTATGATGATAGAAAAACACAACAAAAATTAATAAACAAAAAATCAAAAGAACTAAGTCTTCATGAAAAGTTTGTTGTTAACATTATAGGAGAATACGGATGTAAAGATTATTATTTATTTAAAGAATTACAATCTTACAATTCAGATGATAACCTAGTGTCTACAGATTCTGCTATTTCAGACGGAGGAGACGATTATTAGTATTAATATTT
>JBDNHS010000068.1:0-6970 GCA_041688685.1 Kapaibacterium sp. (SeqCode) | reverse complement strand
TTAAGGTCTTTTCAAAAAATAAGCCTTAAAGCTGGCGAAAGCAAAATACTAAATTTTTCTATCAACAAAAGTGATATAGCTTTTGTAAATGCCCAATTGAAAACAGTGACAGAACCTGGGGAATTTGTTGTAATGATTGATACGTTAAAAGCAAGTTTTAAATACCAGTAGTATAAAAAAAAATTAAATTCCTATTAAAATATATATTTTAATTAAAACACTAAAAAATACATATGAAAACGAATTGCGGACTTTTATTATTCTTTTTATTTATAATGCATTTTGCTTTGCAAGCGCAAAAAGTAAATTCAGAATTGTGGGGCAAACAAGGTGAGTTTTGGGATAAAAATAAAATACCTGATTTTACTAATGCTGGTTATAAAAATGGTAAAGAGCCAATTCCTACTTATCCAACGAGTATTAATTTAAAAAAATTAGGTGCCGTTGGCGATGGCATTACAGATAATACAGAAGTATTAAGAAAGGCAATACAACAATGTAAAGAGTTTGGTACTATTTATATTCCAGAAGGAAATTATTTACTATCGGATACCATTGTAATTAGTAGAAAGAATATTTGTATTAAGGGTGAGGGTGCAGCAAAAACAAAACTTTTTTTTACAAAAGGATTAGAGGAGTTATATCCTAATTATAACACACGTTTTAAAAACCAATCTAGTTGGTCTTGGTCAGGTGCTATGCTACTAGTTAAAGGCAATATTTCGGGAATAGGAATAGAGAAATTACAAATTCAATTTCCAGATAGTTTATGGAATGGTCATGATTTTCATGAAAGAGCTTATAATGCCATCGGTTTTGATAAAGGGGCAAATAATTGTTGGGTAAGAGATGTAGTTTTAAAAGGTTGCGATCTAGGCTTTTGGCTTAGTACAACCTCAACGAATATTACATTGGAAAACTGGGTATTAGATTTTTCAGAAAAAAGAGCAGCCCAAAAGGTTTCAGGTCATCACGGTACTAATATTTATGGTGGATATAATTTATTACAAAACTTTCGAATTGTAGGAAGGTTTCATCACGATCTTTCAGTAGAATCTACTAAAAGTGTTTTTAATGTTTTTAGAAATGGCGAAGGACTAGACCTGTGTATTGACCATCACAACCATGACCAACGAAATAATTTATTTACCAATTTAAATGCAGGTTTAGGGAACAGATTGTTTTTTTCTGGTGGTAATGAAAAACCTAATGGTATATGTTTTAATGAAGTGTTTTGGAATATTACAGCTAAAAAAAATATGCCATACTGCGATCAATATGATGAAGCAGAAAAACAATCAAAAAACAATATTTGCATAGGTATTCTAACCGCCAAACCATCTATTTTAAATGATGCAAATGGTAATTGGTTCGAAACGATAGACCCCAATCTATTGTATCCAAAAGATTTATATAAAGCACAAATGGAACTATTGAAAAAGTAACAGATGCTATTTTCAACCAATAGCTTCAGTATCATCTATTTCACTATTAAATTGTTGTTTATACTCTCTTGGAGATTTACCAAATTGTTTTTTAAATTCTTTACTAAAATATTTTGGTGTGCTATAACCAACAGCATAAGCCACTTCGGCAACATATAACTTGCCTTCTTCTAATAATGCAGCAGCTTTTTTTAAACGAATAGTTATAATAAAATCGTTTACAGATAATCCTGAAATTGCTTTAATTTTTTTATACAAAATTGGTTGACTCATGCCTACTTTTCGGGATAATTTATCTACACTAAATTCTATGTTATCAATATTTTCTTCAATAATTTGTAATAGCTGGTTTAAAAATTCTTCATCAACTTTATTTACGGCTATCTTTTTAACAGGTAATAAAGGTTGGTTGGAAAACCTCAACCTCATTTTTTCTTTTGTATCTAATAAGTTTCTTACGTTTAATTGTAATAATTGAATACTAAATGGTTTTGAGATATAAATATCTGCACCAGTCTCTAAGCCACTTACTTGATCGTTATGAGATGTTTTTGCGGTAAGTAAAATAATAGGAATATGGCTTGTTTTAGTATCTGTTTTAAACTTGGTACATAGTGTTAAGCCATCCATTTCTGGCATCATGATATCGCTAATAATTATGTCTGGTATTTGCTCAGTTCCCTTTTGCCAGCCACTAAGTCCGTTTTCACTTTCTATTAAAACATACTTATCAATTAAAGCATCACTTATCAATTTTCTTACTTCGTTATTATCCTCAACAATTAATACCACAGGCAACTTATTAGTTTCACCAGTTATTAATTTTAACTCATCTATATTATCAGCAGGCATAAAATTTTTTGGAGAAATAGGGCTTAGCAAATTTATTTCATTAATATGGTCTTTGTCTTTTATTAACCTAACTGTAAAACATGTATATCCTTCTTCTTGCGGATCAGCTGGTTTGCTTATAACTGACAGTACGCCTTTGTGCAATGCTACAATAGTTTTCGAGTAGGCTAAACCTATTCCATAGCCAGTGTTTACTATACCATAATCTTCTACTTGAAAAAAGTTGATAAATAAATTATCTAGATGTTTGCTATCAATACCTCGTCCATTATCTACTACATTAATTTCAACATACTCCTTGTGCTGTTCTATGATGATATCTATTTTTCCACCAGACTGTGTAAACTTAAAAGCATTAGAAATTAAGTTAAAAAATACCTTTTCCATTTGCTCTTCATCAAAATACAATTCTATGTCTTTATTATCAAATGTAAAGGAAGTAGTAATCTTTTTTGTTACTGCTAAGTCGTAAAAAGATAAATAAATACTATTTAAAAAACTAACAATATTGTGTTTGCCTACTTTAAGTTTTAAATGGTTGGTTTCTGCCTTCCTAAAATCTAACAATTCGTTTACCAACTTCAATAATCTATTGGCATTATTTTTTATGGTGCTTAATTGTTGTTTTAAGTAATCATTGTTTTTATTGGCATTAAATAAGGTTTCTAAAGGACCAACAATAAGGGTTAAGTGTGTTCTAATTTCATGAGAAATATTGGTAAAAAAATCTATTTTGTACAAATACATTTCATGCTCTTTTCTATACAAAGCTCTTATCCAAAAATAGCGAACAATAAAAAATACAATGCTAGCTGAAAATAAAAAATATAGTAAATAAGCCCACCAAGTAGTCCAAAGGGGTGGTAAT
Organism: Kapaibacterium sp. (SeqCode); assembly: GCA_041688685.1. Taxonomy (GTDB): domain Bacteria; phylum Bacteroidota; class Ignavibacteria; order Kapaibacteriales; family UBA2268; genus JBDNHS01. The sequence continues at coordinate 3,805 of JBDNHS010000068.1, read as the reverse complement.
ACTTTTATTGTTAGTTTGGCTTCATCGCTCCAAACGCCATCATTATTGGCACCTTTTACAATTAAAGTGTATGAACCTGGTGATAGGTTGGTGTAGGTTGCAATAGGGGTACTTATTTCATTCCATGTCTTATCAAATCCTTGTAAAAAGTATTTATACTTATTTTTTGTGGGTTTAATAAAACTTAATAAGGCAAACTCAATACTAATAACATTTTGAGCATGATCCACAACAATTTTATTGGTAAAGCTGATGTCATCTTTCAAAATACCATCGCTACCATTAATGTCTATGGATTTATTAAACACTTTAAAATCTGTAAATACAATTTGTGCAACAGTTTTATTGGTTTCCAATTGATCAGGATAAAATGAGGTTAACCCATTATAGCTACCAAAATATAAATGCCCGTCTTTAGTTTTATAACAAGCATTGTTATTTAATAAATTACCTGCAATGCCATCTTCAATAGAATAATTAGTGCAACTTTTATTGTACGTATCAAATCTGCACAAACCATTATTAGTGCTTAACCATAAATTTCCAGCATTGTCTTCAACAATTGCAACAACATTGTTATTGGGCAAGCCATCTTTATCTGTATAAACTATAAATTTTTTTTTAAGAATATCATATTTTGCTACACCTCCAAAAGATAGCCCAATCCAAATATTTGCTTTAGAATCTTCAAAAAAAACGTTTACATCGTTAGATATAAGCTCTTTATTACTTTTATTATTATAGTGTGCAATTTTTTTTTGTGGATTAATAGTATAAAATCCATCTGTTCTTGTAGCAATCCAAATATTCCCCATCTTATCTTTATACAAATTATTAATGGGTGTGTTTTTTAAAGTTGTAGGTATTGTATTATTAACAATTGGCTTTAGTCGATTATTGTAAAATTGGTAACACTCAATTCCCATTAATGTGCCAATCCAAAAAATACCATTTTGTTCTTCAATAATGCTAGTTATTTCTGATGCTATTGTTTTAGAATCGGTAGCTGAGTATAAGTACCTTGAAAAAGTATTGCTAACTGTATTATATAAATTTAATCCACCACCATGAGTACCAATCCACAAGTTTTTTTTGGAATCTCTATACAAAACTTTAATTAAGTTCGAGCCAATTGTTTGTGTATCGGTAATACTATTTTTATATACCGCAAATTTATTATTTGCTTTGTTTAAATAGTTTAGCCCACCACCTTCTGTACCTATCCAAAAATTATTTTTTTCATCTTCAATTATAGAACTTACAACATTATTACTTATTGTAAATGGTATTTTGTTGGAGATCTTAAAAACGGTAAACGGATTAAATGATCCATTATAAGTACTGTTTACACCACCAAAATAGGTACCAATCCAGATTGTATTGTTATTATCTTTATATAAACTGTGAATTGAGTTTTGAGATAGACTCTTCTTGTTATCTTCATCATGTTTATAAGATTGAAACTTTCTTGTAATTGGGTCTAGGATACTTAACCCATCTTGTGTGCCAATCCAAATTTTTCCAGACCCATCTACCAGTAACCTTCTAATGGTGTTGAATGCAATAGTGTTGGGGTTATTTGCATTGTACATAAAATGCTTGAAGCTCCGATTTTTTTTATCAAACAAATTCAAGCCATTTTTATAAGTACCAATCCATATATTATGCAAATTATCTTCTACAATACTCGAAATATTGTTATCAGAAATACTATTAACATTAGAATTATGTGTAAAACTATCTAACTGATAGTAATCTTTTCCATTTTGTTTTAACCTTATAATGCCATTATTTGTACCAATCCAAATAGTATTTTCGCTATCTTCAAAAATACAATAGATTTTGTTCGTTATATTTTTTTGCGGTAACCCAATAATGGGTACTAAAGAATATCTATCGTTTTGTATTATACACAATCCTTGTCCAGTACCTACCCAAATATTTTCTTTTTTATCTTGGTATAAAACATTGATATATTTAAGTTCTGAAAAATTTTTTTGCGAAATATCTTCAACTAATTCAATTGTTTTAAATACATTTTTTTCGGGAAAATATTTACTCAAACCATTGAACGTACCCACGAAAATGTTGTTTTTATTGTCGCTAATAATTGAAGAAACAAAATCACCACAAATAGTGGAGGTATTACTCGGATCATTTTTAAAAATTTTAAAGTGCCTACCATCATATCTATTTAATCCAAATCTGGTCCCAAACCACATAAAACCTCTTCGATCTTGATGAATAGCAAAAACCGAGTTTTGAGAAAGTCCATTTTCGTAGTCTAAATGTTCAAACTCTACTTTTTGAGATAACCCATGTGTGTTAATTAAAATAGCCGTAGAGAAGCTAAAAAAAAATATTAGAATTTTAAAAATGGTCATAAGAAATTGTTGTATAAGTATCGAATTTACAAAAAAGTCTGTTAAAATCTTTTTTGATTAACCCGAAATGCAATTTTATCGATATAAATAGAAAATGGTATCATTGTTTATAATTTTTACTGTTTTTAGCTATTCGCATAAGTTTGTAAACCAAAATATGCTTCGTTCTAAGTTTTAAGCATGCTATATATTAAATAGACAGAATATTACACCTTATTTTTAGGATATTACTCCTAGCATTTTAATAAGTTTAATCAATTTTACGGTTTAGCAATCAAAATTATTCAATACTAAAACTTGCTTTTAGAATTTATCATTCTCCAAATAATATAAACGGCCATTTTAACGAATTCAACTATGAAAAAAATTAGTATTATAATAGTTTTCTTTATTTATCATTTTTTAAGTTGTTTGGCAGTTAATGCACAAAATAAGTTTGACGTTGATAGACAATTAACCACTGCATTACAACAATATAAGGGCATGTTGAATGTTTTTAAAGACTCAACACTCTTTCCTCAATCTTTAGATACAAACGGTAATTATACAAAAAGGGAAAGTAGCTGGTGGTGCAGTGGTTTTTTTGCAGGAAACCTTTGGTATTTGTACGAATATTCTAAAGACACTTTTTTTAAAGATGCTGCTAATAAATGGTCTTTAGCATTAAAAAATGTTCAATTCGATTCCTCTACACACGATTTAGGATTTATGCTTTATTGCTCACTAGGCAATGGGTATAGATTAACTGAGAATAATGCATACAAACAAATTTTATACAATGGTGCACATTCTTTAGCATCAAGATATAATAATGAAGTAGGTTTAATAAAATCTTGGGATTGGATGAAAGATTATAAATTTCCAGTAATAATAGATAATATGATGAACTTAGAATACTTGCTTTGGGCAGCTAAAGTGTTTAAAGATTCTAGTTTATATAAAATAGCAATCAATCATGCGGATAATACCTTAAAAAATCATTTTAGAAGCGATTATAGTAGCTACCATTTGGTTTGTTACAATCCTAAAGGTGATGTAATTAAAAAAATGACTTTTCAAGGCTATGATGACAATTCTGCTTGGGCTAGAGGGCAAGCTTGGGGTCTTTATTCCTATGTTTTTATGTATAGAGAAACAAAAGATAAAAAGTATTTAAAACAAGCTGAAAATATTGCTAACTTTTATATTACACATCCAAATTTACCAAAAGATAATATTCCTTATTGGGATTTTAATTCCCCCCAAATTCCAAATGATTTTAGAGATGCTTCGGCAGCAGCCATAGTTGCATCGGCTTTACTAGAGTTGAGCAATTATTCTAATAGTTTATTAGCTAAAAAATATTTTTTATTTGCAGAAAAATGCTTAAAGTCACTTTCTAGCCCAACCTATTTTGCAGAAGCAGGAAATAAATATTTCTT
>JBDNHS010000067.1:0-3699 GCA_041688685.1 Kapaibacterium sp. (SeqCode) | reverse complement strand
TTTAAATAAATAATAAATATCTTTGTTTATAATATTTATTTTTTTATCATCATAATTCTAATATTAATATGAAATTTTTTCTAAATTCTTCACTAAAACTTATTCTATTAACTGCTTTAATATTTACTCTTACTTTCTGTAATGGTAATAACGCGGAAAAAAATAATACACAAAACGAAAGCAAAAGTAGTAATTACAAAACCGCAAAATTTTCCAACAAATATAAATTCGAATTAGTGCGTAAATTGCCACACAATAGAGAGTCTTTTACCCAAGGACTATTGTATAATGATGGAATAATATACGAATCTACTGGACTAATTGGCAAATCCACTATTCAAAAAATTGATTATTATACAGGCAACGTAATCAAAAGTCAGAAACTTCCGTCAAATATATTTGCCGAAGGAATTACAATGGTTAATGATTTAATTTATATGCTTACTTACCAAAATAAAGTATTAATAATTTTAGATACAAATCTAAATATTATATCTCAAAATATTAATTACGAAGGTGAAGGGTGGGGATTAATTTATGATGGTTCAAATCTTATTAAATCCAATGGAAGTGATATAATTGAGTATAGAAATCCAATTAATTTTGCTGTGATGGGCGAAATAAATATAACAGATGATTTTGGTAATCCAAGATATTATATTAATGAAATGGAATTGATAGATGACAAAATTTGGGCAAATATTTGGGGTACTCCTTTTGTTGTTATAATTAATCCAAAAACAAATAAAGTAGAAGAAAGGTACGCTTTTGATTTTTTGTTTGATATGCTTAAAACTAAAGACGGTGTTGATGTTATGAATGGTATAGCATACGTTCCTGAAAATAATACAATACTACTTACCGGCAAACATTGGGATACAATGTTCGAATATAAATTGATTAAAGAATAAAGAGTTTGAATTACAAGTAAGAGTGGTGAATCACTGATTTATACAGATTACACAAATTAATACAGATTAAGAGAAAGAATGATTAAAGAGTAAAGATTACTAAGAAAAAGATTATTAAGAATTCTTCTCTCAGTTTTTCCTTTCTTCTTCTTTCTTATTCCTTATTTCTTATTCCTTATATATTAAATAATCTGTGTTAATTTGTGTAATCTGAATAAATCTGTGGTTCATCTTCCTTTTACCTTTTCTAAAATTTATTTTATTAATAAATCATAAAATTATGGATGAGAATTTTAAATATAAAGATATTACTAAAAAATTATAGGTGCTTCTTTTGAAGTTCATAAATTTCTTGGAAATGGGTTTCAAGAAGTTATATATCAAAGAGCTTTATCTTATGAATTTAATAAAAGTGATTTGGCATTTGTAAGAGAGATAGAACAAAATATTTTTTACAAAGATTTGGCTATACCAATTGGCACAAGAAGAGCAGATTTTATAGTAGAAGAGAAAGTATTAGTTGAAATTAAAGCTGTAATAGAATTAGATGATGTTCATCTTGCTCAAGTTCTTAATTATCTTAAAGTTTATAAGCTAAAGGTTGGTTTATTAATTAATTTTGGCAGCAAAAGTCTAACATTTAAACGATTGGTAATGTGATAATTTTAGTAATTTAATATTTGGTTTACAAGTAAGAGTTTTGAATCACTGATTTATACAGATTGCACAAATTAACACTGATTAAGAGAAAGAATGATTAAAGAGTAAAGATTATTAAGAAAAAGATTGAAGAATTCTTCTCTCAGTTCTTCCTTTCTTCTTCTTCCTTATTTCTTATCTCTTAACTAATCTGTGTTAATTTGTGGAATCTGCATAAATCTGTGGTTCATCTTCCTTTTCTTCCTCTTTCTTATTCCTTATTTTTTAAATAATCTGTGTTAATTTGTGCAATCTGAATAAATCTGTGATTCATACCTCTTAACTATTATTATTCCTTCTTCTATTCATGATTCAGATGTTTTCTTTTTTATTTAAACTAAAATTTATAAAAAATTACTTAATTTTGCGGATAACTTTTTGTTGATAAATTTGATTACTTTTTTGATAAGTAAATAATAACTTTAAAACAAAATTTAGTATAAATTATAAAGATTATATAGAGTCTAAAATGTTAGATATAAAATTAATTAGAGAAAATCCAGAGTTTGTTAGAGTAAACTTAGAAAACAAAAATCATAATGCTGAAATTGAACATATTTTGGCTCTTGATGAAAAAAGAAGAACTATTATCAAGTCTGTGGAAGTTTTAAAAGCTGAAAGAAATGTTGCTTCACTTAAGGTTGCAGAACTAAAAAAAGCTAAACAAAATGCTGACGATATTATCAATGAAATGAAAGAAGTCTCTGACAGTATCAAAGAATTTGATGATGAATTAAGAGATGTTGAGAGTATTCTTCACATTGCTATGCAGAATTTACCAAATGTTACACACGAGTCAGTACCACAAGGCAAGGACGCTGAAAATAATGTTGTTGTCCGTTCTTTTGGTGAAACTAAAAAAAGATCGAATAATCTGGACCATATCGAAATTTGTAAAAAATTGGGTATAGTTGATTTTGAACGTGGTGCTAAAGTTTCTGGTTCGGGTTTTCATTTTTATACAAATAAAGGTGCAAGATTAGAAAGAGCTTTGATAAATTACTTTTTAGATAATCACACAGACAAAAATGGCTATCGTGAAATGATGCCACCATTTGTCGTAAATAGTGAATCGATGTATGGCACTGGTCAGCTTCCAAAAATGCACGAAGATATGTATCATGCTGCAAACGATAATTTGTATTTAATACCTACAGCCGAGGTGCCTTTAACTAATTTCTACAATAATGACGTCTTAGACGGTGCGGATTTGCCAATTAGGTTTTGTGGTTATTCACCGTGTTTTAGACGTGAGGCGGGGAGTTATGGGCGTGACGTTAGGGGTTTGTTGCGTGTTCATCAGTTCAATAAAGTAGAATTAGTAAAATTTGTTAATCCAAGCGATTCTTTTAATGAACTTGAATTAATGGTAGGCGAAGTTGAATTATTACTCCAAGAGTTAGGTCTTGCGTATAGAGTTTTGTTGCTTTGTAGCGGTGATACAAGTTTTGCATCTACTAAAACTTATGACTTAGAAGTATGGGCAGAGTCCGAACAAAAATGGCTCGAAGTTTCGAGTTGCTCAAATTTTGTTGATTTCCAAGCAAGAAGAGCTAATATACGTTTCAAAAAAGACCCAAATTCAAAACCTGAAATATTACATACTCTAAATGGAAGCGGATTGGCTACTCCAAGAATATTTGTTGCTCTGATAGAAAAGTACTTTGATGGAGAAAAGTTGGTTATTCCTGAAGTTTTAAGAAAATACACTGGATTTGATGAAATTAAGGCTTTGAGTTAAGTTTTAAATTAAGTTAAATTTTTTAAGATTTAATTATTAGAAAATAAAAAAAATTCAATCTCTAATATCTACTATATTATATATCTTTAATAGAGTAAGAAAAGAAGAATATTAATATAATAGCTCTGTTGAAATGTTAATTAGGAAAATAAATAATTTATATATCTATATTAATCAATAATTTATAAATACAAAAACCAACAAAAGGTATGTATATAACTATGTGGATTAATATAAACTTTTTAAAAAAATTGAATACAATTCTGTGGATAACACAATCCAAATTTATTAATTAACATTGTTAAGAATAATTAACATAATTACTAACATCAATTTATAAAGATTTTA
>JBDNHS010000528.1:0-7010 GCA_041688685.1 Kapaibacterium sp. (SeqCode) | reverse complement strand
TTTCTGGTTCTGTCACTGATTTTTCCAGACCACCCGCAAAAAGTAAATGACATTTTATATTATTTAAACATATCATATTATCATTCGTATTGTAATTATACTTTCCCTTGACATTCTTGCTACTTTTCCCTGGGTAAAGCAACGCTACTTTTGTACTTTCCCAATAAATTGCATAAGCAAATAACTGGTGCAAATCGCTACTGCCTGGCAAATCTTTTGGATTTTTCGCTTGTTTCCATTTTGTGTCGATAATTATCGTATTATTATTACTTTTGTCATCACTTTTGTCATCGCTTTTTTTAGTTATAACCAAGTCTGGCTTAAGTAATGTATTCCTTGATTCACCTTTTGTTACTTGCCAAAAATCTTTACGAGATTGCCCTTTTATTTCATATCCATCTAAAGTCTTTCTCAAAGTTTTCAAAACAAACTTCTCCCAAAGTACATTCATATCAAACATCAACGCCAATACATCACGTCTGCCGTTGCTAATATCTGGGTGGTAATTCAGTAGCAACATTTTGCTGATGCTGATTGCCAAACGATAAGATTCGGTTTTGCGAGTATATGTGATTTTCTCAAAAGTTGTTTCATCGGCTTTGATGTCCTTCAGCTCTGGAAAATTTAGCAAAAGACTGCCAATTTTACTATCAAGTTTGGCGTTATTATTAATCTTTCTGAGCAATTTTATAGTTTTGTAGATAATTCTATGCAAAATATGGTCAACATCGTAAGTTGTATATTCTACATAAAACTTCTCTTTATGAACTATATTTTTGCTTATGTGCTTAGAAAATTTTAGTTTACCTTTTAATGCACCAAGATTTCCTTCTGTTTTGCGATATTTTTTGATTAGCCCAAGATGGAGCAAACGCTCCACCTCGACTATAAACATCTCAAAATATAACTCCAATATCGTATTATGCTTTACATTCAAATTCGCATTTTCACTGTGTTTTACATCAAAAGCATTGACTGTCTTAATCATTCCAATTAAGACATTCTGCCACTTACTTTTTTCTAAATTGCTTTTTTCTAAATTGCTTTTTTCTAAATCTACAGTTTTATTATTTTCTGAAGCTTTATCAATTTTGGGTAATACTTCTATTGTTACATTACCAACTTGCAAAACACCAACATATTGTTTGAATTTTACACCCTTATTAATCAATTCAAAGAATTTAAACTTTTCTTTACCACCACGATATTTTTTTAATGATTCAAAAGTTTTTTCTTCAAATTTCCAATCCTTACCCTTTGAGTTTTTGCCCTCATCATCTACTTTTAAACTCTGATGCTCATAAACCTGAATAAAATTATTAGGCATCTTTTATTCCTAATAATGTTAAAGCTGCAATTATATTTGTCTCATCTATATTTTTTAATCTATAAACAGGTTTATCAGTTAAATCTTCAACACTTTCATATCCTGTTGAAAAATCAGAGAAGATTGATTTATCAGATTTCTGCATTTTTTCCACAAAACCACTACCCAATACTAAGCCTATTTTTCCGTAATCGCCATAGAAATACTCTTGTAATAATGGAATAATCTTATCTTTGAAAGTATTAGCAAGACTCGCTTCATCTTTGATACCCATAAAATAACTATGCCCAATCAAATGGTCTCTATCAAGTAACATTTCAATTCGTGTGTTGATGGTTATCAGTAAATCTATTAAATCAATATCCTTATCTGTTAAATTAATACCCTTGATAATTGGATCGCCTGTCCACCCCTCTCGTATTTTTTCTGGATCTGGCATCATTTCTACAAATGAAAAGCGGCGGCGTAATGCAGTATCTAATGCCTCCACACTTCTATCAGCAGTATTCATAGTACCAATTATATATAAATTTGGAGGCACCCCAAAATCATCTTGACTATAAGGTAGTTTTACTGTTAATTCTTCATCTTTCCCAAGTCTTTTATCTTCTTCAATCAAGGTAATCAATTCACCAAATATCTGCGACACATTTCCACGGTTTATTTCGTCGATTATAAGGACGAAGTTATCGGTAACATTTTTTTCATTTTCTTTTGTATCAAAACTATTAAAGAATGATTTTTTAATTTCATTATTAAAAAGCATATATATAGTTTGTTGTGAAAAGTTTTTGTTATAAACTAAATTTACATCTATGTCCGCATCTTTTATAAGCCATTGAACAGGTCTGAATTGTTTAAATCTAATTTCTGTATTTTCATCATAAAAATAATCACCATCAATTTTTCCAATTGCTCTTATTTTTTTATTTCCATTAGAAACAAAAACTATATCGCCTACTTTTGTCCAAAATTTTAAGCATTTTATTGCAATTAAATTGTAATCTCTTTCTTTTGTTTCTATCCCAGATTTTAATATTTTCTCCTTAACTTCTTCTTCACTTTTAGTAGTAGTAAAATTAATATCTTCACCCCAACCAATTGCGATACAATTTTTATTGATACAATAATCATAGATTAAACTATCGTTATCATTTAAAGAATTTCCAAGAGAAACTTTTAAATAATTTGTATCATCCTTTATTAAATTATTGAAAACATTATTATTATTAATTTTTTTTAAATTGATATTGTTAATTATCTTTTTAAATATTCCATCTTTTACTTCATATTTAATGCTTCCGTCTTGATTAGTATCTGGCTTTATACCTTCGATAAAATCTTCGTAACTCAAACTTTGGTGGAACGATGTAAATACTATTCTACCTTCATCTACATATTTTTTAAATTCTTTTTTTAGAACATTTCTATTTTTTTTGTTTAAAGCATATACTACTGGGTCTATTATCTCCAAAGCTTTATTTATTGTATTATACGTCTTCCCGGTTCCGGGAGGTCCGTATAGTATTTGGTTTAGTCGTTGGGGGTTTGCTTCAGAGATTTCTTCATCACTGTTAATAGATGATGGGTATTTATCTAAATCTCTAAGAAGTTTAATTCTTTCATATTCTTCTTTTGTAGCTGAAAAATTTGTTCCTTGGTTACCTGCTTTAAAATTAGTAAATTCTTTTAAATCTTTTATTTCTTCTTTTTTAATAGGATTATCAGCAAAATTGTTTAAAATCTCTAATTTAACTCTTTCAATATCCTTTTTTGAATCTTCTTCATTAGTATAATCTTCTAAATCCAAATTCAAGTCATCCATAATTTGAACTTCCGAAACTACTTTTGCAAGTGCATAACATCCTGCATTTTTGCCAGTTTGCCAAATTATAACTAAATCATCTATTTTGATTTGATTTTTAAAATTTACCACTCTCCAACTTTTAACATAACCTTTTTTTAATGCAGCAAATAAATTATAAATATCAGGATTCGCTTGAAATATCCAATAATTTATGTTATTTATAAATAAATTATTTGTTTTATTTTGTTCTGCTAAATCCATAAATAACTCATTAGATTCTCTAAAATTATCCCAGAAGAATTTTCCTAATTTTTCAAAATGCCAATTTTTAAAAATATTATTACTTTTAATTTCCTGAGAAATAATATAATTTAATAAAATAAGTTTTTTATTTTCTATCAAACTGTTATCAATTCCCAATGTATGTGCAATTTTCTCTAAAGTTTCAAATTGTGTAATAGTTAAAAAACTTTCTGGATAATAAATAAAAAGTAACCTTAATAATATAGATGCACCAATTGTTGAATTATTAGAATCATAAGTGTTTACTTTATTAATATTAAAATTTACAATAGTATCTATTAATACATTAAGAATATTATTTTTAAAATATTCGTTAGCATCTTCATAATTTTCATAAGTTATTAAACTTTTATTAGATTTACCACTTTTATATAATTTGGTTGTTCTATCTTGATAAATACCAAATTTCATTGCAGAACCACCTCCAACTCCATGAGTCATTACAGAATTATCTAATTTTTCTTTTTTATATTCTAAATAATATGCTATAGTATCTACTGAACCAACTTCAATATAGTCTTTTAAAGAAAGTTCAGATAATTTTTCTATTGGAAATCTATTTTTAAAATTATTTAATAAGTTTTCTTTGTTTTGAATTTCATTTTCATCAATTATAAAATTTGCTGCTAAATTTTGTAAATCATATTTATCTATTATAGAAACATTTCTAAGTTGTTTTTTGTTAGTTTTCATTTTTTACTTCCTTATTCTTTCAATTCTTATCCTCACAAATATAACGATTTAATATCAATTTAATAAAAAATAATTTCCAAATACTATATTCTGTCTATCACGACAAAAATAAAGGCAAGGGAAATAAATCCTTGCCTTTTTGGTATGTTTTAATATATGTTAGTTTCGTTTATTTTTTTTCTTCGTCAACTACAGTGTATTCCGCTTCTTCTACATTTGGTTCGGTAGATTCTGCAGGATTTGGATTTTCATTTGTCGGAGCCGCTCCACCCTCAGCACCTTGATAGATACTTTTAGATGCCTCAGACCATACTTCATTAAGTGCGTCAATTGCCGCTTTTAGGTCAGATGGATTTTCTTTGACAGCCTTTGTAAGTCTATTTTTGGCTTCTTCAATTTTAATAATATGTTCTTGAGGAAGTTTGCCACCCAACTCTTTTAATTGAGTTTCAGTAGTATGCAACAAGCCATCAGCTTGGTTTTTCAATTCAACTTCTTCTTTACGTTTTTTATCTTCGTCAGCATTTTTAAGTGCATCATTTTTCATTTTTTCGATATCTTCTTTACTCAATCCAGTAGAAGATTCAATTCTAATATTTTGCTCTTTGTTAGTCCCTTTATCTTTTGCACTCACAGCCAATATACCATTTGCATCAATATCGAAAGTAACCTCAACTTGTGGGACACCTCTTTGTGCTGGTGGAATACCGTCCAAGTGGAATCTACCCAATGATCTGTTATCTCTTGCCATTGGTCTTTCCCCTTGCATAATATGCACTTCTACAGAAGTTTGGCTATCTGTAGCAGTAGAGAACACCTCAGTTTTACGAGTTGGTATAGTTGTGTTTGAAGGAATCATAGAAGTCATCACGCCACCCATAGTTTCGATACCTAAGCTCAAAGGCGTAACATCTAATAATAGTATATCAGTTACATCACCAGAAAGCACCCCACCCTGAATTGCAGCACCAATCGCCACAACTTCATCTGGATTTACACCTTTTGACGGCTCTCTACCGAAAAACACTTTTACTAATTCTTGAATTTTAGGGATACGTGTAGAACCACCAACTAAAATAACTTCGTCAATTTGAGAAGTGGATAATTTCGCATCTTTTAAAGCTTTTTCGCAAGGTTTTAAAGTACTTTTGAACGCTTCTTCACATAAATTTTCAAACTTAGCTCTAGTAATGTTTATATTTAAATGTTTAGGTCCGTCTTGAGTAGCAGTAATAAATGGTAAATTTACGTCAGTTTGCATCATTTGAGATAATTCTATTTTAGCTTTTTCAGATGCTTCTCTTAATCTTTGAAGTGCCATCGCATCTTTTCTAAGATCAATTCCTTCTAATTTATTAAATTCGTCAGCCAAAAAGTCAATTAATTTTTGGTCAAAGTTATCGCCACCAAGGTGCGTATCGCCATTAGTAGATTTTACTTCAAATACTCCGTCTCCAATTTCTAAGATTGAAACGTCAAAAGTACCACCACCCAAATCATATACAGCAACTGTTAAATTTTTACCTTTTTTGTCTAATCCATAAGCCAAAGCAGCAGCAGTTGGCTCGTTAATTATTCTTCTAACTTTCAATCCAGCGATTTCACCAGCATCTTTTGTAGCTTGTCTTTGTGCATCATTAAAGTATGCAGGAACAGTAATTACGGCTTCATCTACTTTATGACCCAAATAATCTTCAGCAGTTTGTTTCATTTTACTTAAAATCAAAGCTGATATTTCTTGAGGAGAATATTGTCTTCCATCAATTAAAACTCTAACTGAATTATTGTCAGATGAACTTTCAATTTTATAAGGTACCATAGAAATTTCACTATTTACTTCATCAAGTCTTCTACCCATAAATCTTTTGATAGAGTATATAGTGTTATGTGGATTAGTAACTGACTGTCTTTTGGCAGACTGCCCTACTAATCTTTCGCCATTTTTAGTAAATCCAACCATAGAAGGAGTAGTTCTACCACCCTCACTATTTGCAATTACTTCAGGTGAACTACCTTCCATTACAGCAACAACTGAATTCGTTGTGCCCAAATCTATTCCAATTATTTTACCCATTGTGTTTTTCCCTATTTATTATTAACAAATTTATTTAAAGTTTAATTTTTGTTTAATTTTGATATTGATATATTTGACATTTATTTACAACTTTATGACATTATTTTATCTATTGTGTCCTACTTTATGTCATTTATGTCATCTTGTAATAATATTTTATATAATATTATTTGATAATATTAATATTGAAACAAGTGTGCCAACTTATTTTTAAATAATTTATATTTTACAACTCAACATTAAAAAAATATTATTAATTTGGAGAAAATAATTTTATCTTTACAAAATTTTAAAATTAAACTATATGCAAGTAATATTAAAGAACTACTTATAAAAATTAGAAAATAAAATTTGGCGATTAATTTATAGTATAAAAATACACTGACTCATTAGGTTGTGAAATAATTTGTGATATAAATTATGAGAGTAAAATTGGTGATGGAATTCAATTTAAGGTTATTATCCCAATAAATACTTTTACTTCAATTAAAAACTAAAGTTGAATTGTTAAAAACTTTTTTTCATATTTATATAAGTAAAATTAATTCAGATTTAATAAATCAATGATTTTAGCGTCTACTCCGCTAATAACAATAAATAAGATTAGATTATGGATAATACTGAATTTGATGATTTTAGTAACAACGGCGAAAAGTTTGAGGAAATGAATGAAAAAGTTCGTTTTTACAAACGAGAAATTCGCAATTCTAAGAAAAATGGAAATTTCGTACCTCAAATTGAATTAATTGAAGAATTAGTTGAGTTTTGTATCGAAAACGAAAGATTTCACGATGCGCTTACGTTTG
>JBDNHS010000527.1:0-4110 GCA_041688685.1 Kapaibacterium sp. (SeqCode) | reverse complement strand
TTTATGAAAATACCATTTCCATGTTCCATTAATAAATTATAACCATGATTACCTTGTTTAAATGTATTAAATCTTGTATTGCCTCTGTAATAATTATTATCGTTGTTATTTTCTTTGAATATATATTTTCTAACATTTACCTTATCTTGTAATAAATTCATTACTTCGTGATTACCAAATAATTTTATTAATCTACTGTTGTATTCCTTTGCTTTAATCATCAAGCTGTTGATAAATTTTAAAATTTTTATTTCAATTTGTGGTTTGTAATTATCTGCTGTTAATCCATTATCATAAACAGTAGCTCTCGTTCCGTCTAATATATCACCAATAATAACAACACAAATATCTCTAGCTTCTGGATTCCACTCATAATTAAGGTCATTGATAAATCCATTGTCTTCTTTTGATATATCAATATTACACAATTCAATTAAATTCGCGTCTATTGTTTCAGGTTCATAAGCATAATCTGTTTTTTTAATTATAACTTTTGCACAGTCTCGAAGTGCAATTATTAGACTATCAATATCGGCGTGGACATCTGAAAAAGAATAAATTTTTTGTATAGTTGTGTCAGAAATAACTGTTTGAAATTTTTCCATTTTATATAATGTATATTTAATATTTAATAAATTAAATATTAAAAAGATTTAATTTATTAAATATAGTATTATTATATAAAAATGGATATTAATTCCAAATATGAAAAAAAAGTGAATGAACAGACATATAACAGTAATGGATATTATGAGGAACCGGATGAAAATTTTCCATTAGATATAATTTTTACTAATTTAGATAATATATCAAAAATCAATATTGGGGATAAATTAACACATGATGACAAATATATCACTGTTGATACCAGCTATATAAAATCTGTTTCAAGAAAGTACTATGGGGTTTCAAGAAATACTAATTTAGATTTCATTAATAAAATTTTATCGGAGTCTTATAAACATTTAAATATATTACGAAGTAATAATGATAATATGTCAGGAATTATGTGGATAAAATTAGTTTCGCGATTAAAAATTTCTCTCAATGGTTTAGTAAAATTAAGGCAAAGTTATAGTTCCGATGAAGAATTTACTAAACGATTAGATATTACTATTAAACAATTATGTAAATATTCGTGATATCCATTAATTATGTAAATTTTAATAATAAAAATTGATTTTTATATTTTCTAATATAAAAAATATATAATTTATTATAATAACAGGATGGAAAAAAATCATTTAAATTCGAAACTCTTAAATAATGTTTGTAATTCAAGTACAGAAACAGATGAATATCTGTTAAATCCTGATAATAATCGTCTTACCATATATCCTATAAAAGATTTTGATATTTGGAATGCATATTTAAGACAATTGGGTTCATTATGGACTGCGGAAGAAATTGATTTTTCTAAGGATGCGTATGATTTTAAAAAACTAAATGAAAATGAACAATATTTTATTAAAATGATATTAGCATTTTTTTCATCAGCTGACACAATAGTAAATATTAATTTAGGAGAAAGATTCACAAAAGACGTCAAGATAAGAGAAGCAATTGTTTGTTATGATTTTCAAAAAATGATGGAAAATATTCACGCGACTGTTTATTCTTTACAAATAGAGAATATTATTAAAGACCAAGAAGAAAAAGAAAAATTATTTAAAGCAGTAGAACATTTTGATTGTATTGCAGAAAAAGCAAATTGGGCAGTTAAATGGATTGAATCAACCGAATCTTTTGCCCACAGATTATTAGCATTTGCCATTATGGAGGGTGTATTTTTTTCAGGTAGTTTTTGTGCTATATATTGGTTAAAAAAGCGAAATATAATGCCAGGATTATGTTCATCAAATGAATTAATTGCGAGAGATGAGGGAGAACATTTGAAATTTGCAGTATTATTATATTCCAAATTAAAAAATAAAATACATGAATCCGATGTACATGCGATGTTTATAGAAGCTGTTAAAATAGAAATAAAATTTATTTGTCATAGTCTTCCTTGTTCTTTGCTTGGTATGAATTCAGAATTAATGACTGAATATATTAAATATGTGGCTGATAGATTGTTAGTTGATTTAGCCTATAATAAATTTTGGAATGCGATAAATCCTTTTGATTTTATGGAAAGTATAAGTTTAGAAGGTAAAAAAAACTTTTTTGAAGGAAGGCCAACTCAATATCAAAAAGCATCAGTATTAAATAAGACTAAAGATAATACATTTAATTTTACGATGAATTTTTAATTTATTAGTGTCGTAATTTATTAAAAAATATAGTTTTATAGTTTTAATTATATATATAATTAAAAATGGCTGGTCGTGATTTTAAAGATAGACAAACAATATTTGAAAAATTTCAAGAAATAAATAAAGTATTATTACAAAGTTATATACATACTTTTAATTTAGAATCTTCATATAAAGATAAAGATAAACCTAACATGCAAGTAGTTAGATTTAATGAATATACCGAATTGATAGATGGTGAAAAAAAAGTAAAAGTCGATGCAGAAGATAATGCGGTAAATTGCGATTGGGGTATTTACATAAATATTAACCCAAGTGGAACTAAACCCAATAATTACATGCATATGCCTATTGAAAATTATTTTGTCGAATATGACGGTGTAAGGTATCCAATTACATATAAAATACATCTTAGTATTAATAGATATGATGTTAACAGCGATAATATAAGTTTTGACATGATTATAAATCATGATTTACATCCTAGATGTGTTTCCGAACGGGATGCTGTATATTTAAAATTTCGTTATCATGCTGGAAATTCATTGCCACTTATTGCTGCTAAAGATATAGTTTATGGGATTAAAATATTAACAATAGATGATAGAATAGATAATATGTTGAAGGCTGTATTAAATGCTGGGCAATCGTGTGGAGTATTGACAAACTTTAGGCCGAATTATGAGTTTCGCGCTGATCTTTCTGATCTTGGTGTTCCTTCTGGTCCTAATCTTGGTACATTGATATTAACTCTTAAAGATAGAAATTTTTTTATGACACCTGGTTCACGAAAAGCTCATGATGAAAAAGAATCTGCATCTAGAAAAGAATCTTCATCCAGACGATATGCACCATCTCGTAAAGATGGTGCATTTGAAGAAAAATATCTTAAATACAAGGCTAAATACTTGGAATTAAAGAACAAATTAAATTTATAAAAAATTGATTATTAATATTAATATAAATATTAACTATATAATATTTCATATAATACACATTATATAATGTCGTTTGTAACTAAAAGAAATGGAAAGAAAGAACGCGTGAGTTTTGATAAAATAACTGAAAGAATCGCAAAATTAATTAGTCCTGTGGAATTACAGTCATTTGCTAATACAGAAATTTCATCGGAAGTTGATTTTTTGGATCCAGTTATTGTTGCTCAAAAAGTAATTACAAATCTTTATTCTGGGATTACTACTCAAGAATTGGATTTACAATCAGCCGACATTTGTCAAAATATGTCAACAATTCATCCATCTTATACTAAATTAGGAGGTAGAATACTTGTATCAAATTTACATAAATCTACTTTAAATACATTTTCTGATAAAGTAAATATGCTATCAACATCAACAGAAATAATGCATCCGATATTTGTTGAATTTGTTTTAACTAATGGTCAAGAATTAGATAATATGATAGATTATAATCGTGATTATTTTTATGAATTTTTTGGTTTTAAAACATTAGAAAAATCTTCCCTATTCAAATCTAATGATTTAATAGTGGAAAGACCTCAAGATATGTTAATGCGAGTTGCCATATGTTTAAATATAGATTATACAACAAAACAAGGCGATATGTCCATGATTAAAAAAACCTATGACTTGATGTCGATGGGTTATTATACTCATGCAAGTCCTACAATGTATAATGCTGGTACTATCACAATGCAATTATCATCTTGTTTTTTAGGTGAAATTCCGGATAGTTTAAAAGGTATTGAAGAGTCGTGGTCAAATTGTGCAGAAATATCAAAATGGGCTGGAGGTATTGGATTATCAGCAAGTAAAGTTCGGTCAAAAGATTCGTTTATTAAAGGGACAAGGGGATTATCAAATGGAATAGT
>JBDNHS010000526.1:0-2376 GCA_041688685.1 Kapaibacterium sp. (SeqCode) | reverse complement strand
TTATTGTTTATATTATATTAAAAAGGATTACTGTAACTTATTGTTTATGTCATATTAAAAAGTATCACTATAACTTATTGGTTACTCTATTACAAATATAATGAATAAATTACATAATTTTAACAATTATGATTATCAAAATAACACCATACCAATATTTAATATGCAATCTATACAACCTAATAAAAAAGGAATATTTGCTATAAATAAAATTTTTCAAATTCAGTTGATTTAAAAAATTTTATGTATAGCAAAATTCTTAACAATATCTCACACCAATTAAATGATTCGAGGATTGAACAAGGAATAAACAAAAAATAAACAAAAAATAAACAAAAAATAAACAAGGAATAAAATCACTAAATTCCATGATGAATAAATCTAAAAATAGTGAAAATAATTCATCTTTATATTCATCTTCAGCCGCTAATTCAAGCTACAAAACGGACGAAATATAATTTAAAAAAAAGGTTCATCATATCCAATAGGCTTATTGCAATCTATAATTTTTTTATAGCACACGAATATTAAATATAATAAACCAAATAATGCTATTATACCTCCAACAATTATCAATACAAATATTAAAGCAGTTATATTTGCGGACATAAACTATATTATATTATTTATATTACTATATAATGTCAAATAAATTTAAGTTTTTTCAACATTTTTAATATATAACAATTATTATATATTAATGTCTAACCAATTAAGTTATTATTCATTTACTATAACAAAACCTAATAATGAAAAAGTATCAGTGACTTACACTACTCGTTCGCCAACCCTTGCGAGACTTAGAGCTGAAAAGCACGCAAGAGAAATAGGAGGTAAATTGGATACTAAATTTACTAAATCAGCAACTCCAATGAAACCAGACAATCCTGAAATTAAAAAGCTAATACAAGGAGCTTATTTTGCTTAGTTATAGATAATTATATTAATTCATAAAAAATTGAAAAATATAATTGTCTGGAGAAGTAGGATATTAATATATCATAAAATCCAAGTACTCGATAATCATAACCTGTCTAAATGGATTATCGGTTCTTATTTTCTCCTCCTTTCTCATTTTGCCCCCCTCCCCCTCTTCCTTCTCTGCATCCCATTCCTCTTATGCGACAGATTGCTGCATATCCTCACTTTAGTTTAGTAAACGACCGAGTAGTTGGACTTCCATGCAATCTTACCGATGAAAATTGTATGCAATTAGCCTACTTTCTAAACGAACATAAGGGAATACTAAAAATTGAGTATCTAGAGCTAGTTATTTTGACCCGATATGCTAATCCAAATAAACAATTTGCCAATTCAACAATTAGCAATATTTTGAATATTACGGAAAGTGTGGAAAGTGTGGAAAGTGTGGAAAGTGTGGAAAGTGTGGAAAGTGTGGAACCTACAAGTACAGATATGCCTTCCAAGCCTCACAAACTACTTCGAACATCAAGGCACTTTCCATACTTTACTATTTTACGAAGAGTTGTTAATATTCCAGAATATTTGCCTCATAATACCTTGAGAAAACTGGCGGAATATTTGGATGACAACAAGGAAATTTTCTCGATAGAGTATGAAACACTTGGAAAGTTAGTATGTGCGCAATCAAGTGTAGAAATTTTACCAAGTACGCCAAAACGTAAAGATAACTCGCAACAGGATGAATGTCCAAATGCTCCAAAGCGTCTAAATGTTCGGACCGATATCACAGACTAATAATATTTGCTAGTAAATAGTAAAATGCATTTTTATAAAATCCAAAATAAAAATTGTTATATATTATTATAAAAATTTTTATTAATACAAATAACAACAATGTTGTTGGTTCCCATAATAATTTGGTTCTGAAGTATAATTCAGTTTTACAATATCATAATTTTCTTCTATTATTTTAGGCTCAATATTTATTTTTATAAAATCTGATTCTAATATTTTCATTTTAATTAATGTTTGAAACATATCATCGACTCCTATATTATTTTTAGATGATATTTCAAAATATGGTAAATTTTTATAATCCGCATAATTTTTACCCTCATTAAAACTAATAACCCTATCCTTTTTTAAATCTAGTTTAGTCCCACATATCGCCATTAATATTGGTTCTGATATGTGTTTATTTGCATCCCCAATCCAAAAATTCAATTCATCAAAACTATATTTATCAGTAATATCATAACATACTATAATAATATGTGAATTTCTATAATAACTACTTGTAATACACCTAAATCTTTCTTGACTTGCAGTATCCCATAATTGAAGTTTAACATTATAATTATCTAATATAATATTTTTAATTTTATAATCAACACCAATTGTGGTGATAAAATAATTATAAAAAACATTTGATGAATATCTTTCTAAAATAGA
>JBDNHS010000525.1:0-4563 GCA_041688685.1 Kapaibacterium sp. (SeqCode) | reverse complement strand
CCCAGACCCAGACCCAGACCCAGAATCAAAAGTAGATTTTTTACAAATTTTTTTTACTTTTGATTTTTTCTTAGATTTTACATCAGTTTCTGATATATAATCAATATCTGATAGCTCGTCATCATTCATTATTTTAGTATTAGTTTTTCTACTAACAACAATATATTCATCATTTCCAAATTTACTTTGAGGAATTGAATTAATTTTATCATTGATATCACCAAGATCATTTGAGTATGAATCAAGTATTAGCTGTGCGTCATTATAAGTCTGATTCTTATTTTGTTCTTTTTCTTGTTCTTTTTCTTTTTCTTTTTCTTGTTGTTCAATCCAATCAAGATAATGAATATCTTTCACATCCTCGAAATTAAATTTATCTTCAATATTTGAGGATTCATTATCATGGATTAAATAATATACATTTAATGGAGTAGTTCTTCCCAGACGCTGAGCTCTACCAATAATTTGTTCTTCCATTTCTTTAGTAAATCTGTGATAAATAACTAAATCTGTTGTCATTTGCAAATTCATACCTGCTCCAAAGTACTGAGCATTTAACATTAAAACTCTGACTTTTTTATTTTTAAAATCATCAATATATTTTGCGACTGAACTAGCTTGACCCTTAAGAATATGATAACTAATATTTAATTCTGACATTTTTTTTTCAATCTTGGAAAAAGTTTCGGCATAATTTGCAAATACCATAAAACTTCCATCCGGTTTCTTTTTTATTAAATCTGCGAGTACATCCAATTTATCTTTCATATCGTGTTTATTATTTGTTTGCGTTTTACTTTTTAAATTAACATCTGATGAAATTAAATGTATGTCTGATTTACAAATTCCCTGTCTGCAAAAAGGACATATATTATTTTTAAGTTCTCCCATTGAGACTGCCAAACAATCAAAACAAAAACAATTTTTACAACAAGCAACTATTACTGGATTAACAAAAGAACTCATGCATACAGGACAATAATCATTATTAAGTTCATAAATTTTCTTTTTGACATCCTCGTATTTTTCTTGTAATTTTTTAAGAGAATTTTCAATAATTTTAATTTTATGTTCTTGATCTTTTATTTGTGTTATGTGATAATGTTTTTTCATTTCTGCATCTAATTCAATTTTTTTATTTGCTATTGAATCAACTAAATTTTTAGTAATAACTTGTAAAATATTTTCATTAGTATCAACATTACAATTAAGTGATTTAATTGCTTCATCAGAATTTCCCGCATTAATCATTTGTAATACAGATGCCGGTATTAAATCTTTTATAATTGCTAACTCTTTTGGTGTTATGCATCTAATTTGAATACGTTTGGGATGTGGAAGAACAATTGATTGTTCTACATACTTATTATCATTTTTAAAAGTAATGTATTCCATTAAATGTAATTTATCATCATAAAAGATTTTTCCAACAAATGGTTTAGATTTACTCACTAATCCACTAGGAGTACCAGTTATCAACCATAAAAAATTAAAATAACATTCCATATCTCTAGGTAATTTTATTGTGTCTGCTTCATCAATAAATATTCTATTCCATTTACAATTTTCAGCACACGTATAAAATCGTTTATACATAGTGTCTCCTATGATTATAACATTATAATTTTTTATTTTTTCTAAATTTATCACTTCTTTGGACTTTATAATGTCTTCATCCATCCAATTTTTTACAACTTCAGTTTTTTTTAATATAATTTTATCAATTTGACTATTAGTCGATATGGGATAAACTGATAAATTTGTTGCTTTTTCAAAAGCAGAATTCCATTGCGGAACCAACTTGTGAGGTACAATTATAAGATTTGTATTTACACTCTCTTTGGCAAAATTAACTTTTAATCCCATATATTTATTTCCACCAAAACATGTAATTTTTTCTTTTAATCTGGGTCTCATGCTTATTACAGATATTACACTTAGAGTTTTACCAGCTCCTACTTTATCCGCCAGTATCCCAATATTGGTCTGCATTTTCGCATCTACTCTGTTATCAGAATAATATTCGGGTTTAAATTTAATATCGTATTCATCACAATCCTCAATATCTAACATTTTTTGAATAATAGTCTTTTGATGAGACATCAATGGTATAGTTATAGTTGATGGCTGGATAAGTTGTTTATCATTCTCAGTTAATATTATGGCCATTATTGAGTATATTTATATAGTAGAATGTATATGTTTATAATATATTATATAAAAATATCAATTTTTTATTACTATGGATTAACAATTATTAGTCTAGGGTACTTTATTGACTAATTATATAACTTC
The DNA here is from genome assembly GCA_041688685.1 of Kapaibacterium sp. (SeqCode). Lineage (GTDB taxonomy): Bacteria > Bacteroidota > Ignavibacteria > Kapaibacteriales > UBA2268 > JBDNHS01. The sequence goes on along the minus strand of JBDNHS010000525.1, from coordinate 2,268 downwards.
TTATACAATTTAAAATTAAATACAAGGCTTTACAATCTATATAGTTATATTCTACAATATCTTGCATATTATTGTTTAAATTTTCAGTTAAAGTTAAATTTTTATAGATATCTCTTGCTATAAAAGCGGATAATAATCCATCATCTAAATCTGGCCATTCTAACTTAATTAATTTATGAGTATGGAGAGTTTTTGTTATATCTTTTAGCGAAAATGAAAAACAATTTTTAATTGTAATTGGACATGTCGAATTTTTAAATACTTCCATTAAATCAAACCAAGGAAGTATATTTGCGATTGTATTTATGTTGTATTTTACTAATTTTTTTGAAAATAAACAAGGTTCTGCCCAACTCCAGTGTATTAATCTGGTTTTTTTTAAAAATCTATATCTTGGTTCATTAATTTTTTTAAATGAATATATATAATTAATAAATGTTTCAATTAACGTTTTTTCATCTAAAACTTGAATTATATCTTGGTTTCTACAATTATATTTTTTTTTAATATTTTTATAAATTAATTTAGAACCAGGATAACTAATAATAAAACATTTAAACTTGTATTGATTTTTTATAAATTGACCAATGCCAATCATATATATACGCTGTGATTCATCTGGTTCATCATTCTTACTTTCATATATTATACTTTCATCAAAAATAGGTGTATATGTTTCAAAATCAACAAAAAATTCATGTTCTACTAGTTTTTGCCAATTATTGTGATTATTTTCATTGTTAATTGAAATCAATTTATCAGAATGTGTCGTTTTAATCATCGAATCTAAAATATTATATTTGGATGATTTTTCCACAATTCCTAACTTTTCTGGAGATAAGATTAAATCAGAATATTTAGTTATTCCAAATTTGTTTGCTTGATTACGTTGTGTAATACCACAATTCCATAATAGCGTTAATTCATTATTTTTTTGCGCTATCTTTTTCTTTATCTTTTTATGATTTTTATCAAATGAATTTTTCATATTCGGTCTAATTTTTTTTGTAATTGGATATAATTTATATTTTTTCCAATTTTTTTTTAATTCTTTAGACCATTTAACAGCATTTTTTACTTTATATTTGATATCATTGCCTTTATTTTTTTCATATGAATAATCGATTAATCCCAACATATAAAATGAATTATTTATATGTATTTCTTCTTTGTTTTGTATATATTTATATTTCTTTCCTAAAATAAAACCAAATGCTGATTCGCATTTTTGAATTTGGTCTAAGGCTTCTTTATAAACCCAAATTTGAGTTTTATATCCCTCAAATAAATTACTTGATGAAACATATTTACCACCATTTATAAGATTAATTGTTGAAGATTTAATATCAATTATGTAATATGTTTCGTCCTGAATTATATTTTCAGGTGGATTATTAATAAGTTTATGAATACAAGAACCAAGAATAATTATATCCGGATAACCATAAGTAGAGTTTTTTGTATTTATTAAAAGCCCACCAAATATAACTTCATAACGGGATTCTTCAATAATCAATTTGGTTTTTTCAAATTGAATATTTATATCATCAGTTTTTTCAATCGTAATAATTTTCCCTTTAGAATTACATTCTTCCATTAAATTTTTTATTTTATTTATAATTCTATCTTCAAATTTATATCCTTCTTCAACAATGTAATCAAATGATGTCTTACTTTTTTTATTAGGATTTGATACATTCTTTTTCTCTAAAAGTAATGTGTCGTCTGATACAAATAATCCTCTTTTATCAATTAAATCTAAATAATCTATAATTGGGTCATTCCTTATGTAATTTGCTAATCTAGTCGCACTAACTAAATTATCAATACTTATTAAATTATTCTTCCTCTTATTATTCATTATCTATAATATTCTATATTTCTTACATTTAATCTGATATTATATTTAATAATAATATCAAATTTTTTTAGTATCATATTAAAAAAATTTTATAATAGTAAACTTAACTATTAATAGTTTGTAATAGGGTTTGTATTAATTATAAGCTAGTGTTTAGAATTAATAAAAGACACAATGTCATAAATACTTGATATTACTATAAAAATAAAAATAATTAAATAAAATTAATTATTGTTTCTTAGCTACTTTTCGTACCACTTTTTTTGTTTTTGGTTCGATTTCTTCCTCTAATTCCTTTTCTAGCTCTTTTTCCAAGTCATCAGAATCTACTACTTTAATGACTTTTTTTTTATGCACTTTTAATTCAACTTCTTCTACTAGTTCTATTTCTTTTACTAGTTCTATTT
>JBDNHS010000524.1:0-7560 GCA_041688685.1 Kapaibacterium sp. (SeqCode) | reverse complement strand
TTAATATTAATATGTAAATTATTTTTTTCATAATCATTTTTCCAGTATTTGTTAAATTTCGCCAATTCTCAAAAAACATTTTTTAAATTTGTCATTCCCCTATACATAAAAGACTGTTTTTTGGCGAAAATGTAACAGGAATTACAAAAATAGTCTGTAATGGTAGATTAGGCAAGGGTTTGTGAAAAGTAGCGAAATGGTGGTATTTTGAGAAATATTATACAAAGAGTTGCAACCCCATGTTCTTAGCATTACCCTCTGGGATGAAATCTTTTGTGAACTTCTCTAAGTATTTCTCTATCCAAATGTGTGTAAATTTGAGTAGTAGAGATGTCGCTATGACCAAGCATTTCTTGTACAGCCCTGATGTCTGCCCCACCCTCCAAAAGGTGAGTAGCAAAGGAATGCCTAAATAAATGGGGGTGGATATCTATTTCAGTTTTGAGTTGTGAGGTATAAGATTTGATTATCTTCCAAAGCCCCATTCGTGATAATTTAGTGCCACGTTTGTTAAGGAACAACACATCTTCGCTACTTTGATTAAACATTTTTATAAATTTGCCACGTGCATTTAGTTTGTATTCATCAATCCAATTCAAGGCTGACGCGCCAATAGGCACAAATCTTTCTTTTGAGCCCTTGCCCAGTACCCTGATTACCTCCATCTCCTTGATTATATTCCCTTGTTTGAGATTAATAAGCTCAGAAACCCTTAATCCACAAGCATAAAGAGTTTCGAGCATAGCCCTATCTCTAATTCCAGATGGTTTGGTGATGTCAATGAACCCAAAGATTTCTTCGATTTGATGATATGATAATGTTTCTGGTAGTTTTCGTTTTATTGAGGGAAGTTCGATTACTTCGCAGACGTCAATTTTGGTATATTCATAAAATAACGCAAATTTATAAAAGCTTTTGATTGAGGATAAATATCTTGCTTTTGTATTTGTAGATAATTCTAATTTTGTTAATGCAACCAAAAACTCTTCGACATTTTTTGATTTAATATCCTCTAAATTATTGATATTAATTGACTCGATATAATGAAAAAAAGGTTTCAAATCTGAAATATAACTATTAAAAGTATTATCAGAAAGTCCTTTTTCTAAAACTAAATAGTTTTTAAATTCAGACAACAATCTCTGATTCTTTTTATTAATTTCTCTTAAATTTTCATTTTGTTCATTAATCATAATTAAAAATTAACTAATTAAATTTTCAATTCAAACATAATTAAATAAAACTAAACTTATCTAAATATAAATTAAACAAAAAAAAGCCATCAGTTCATTATTACTGATGGCTTTTTTTAGAGCGGGAAATGAGGGATTCGAACCCCCATGGGATCACTCCCGGCAGTTTTCAAGACTGCTGCAATACCAATTATGCGAATTTCCCATAAGTATTGTTTTTTGTTCCTATTTCAAAAATAAAATTGCTTTTTGGCAATGCTACTTTTAATAGACTTCAAAAATAATATATTTTTATTTATTTTCCTAATTATTTTTTTATAATTTTTAAAAAATATTAAAAAAAAAAAAAAAAAGCGAAATTAAATTTAATTATAAAATTTATATTAACAATTGTCAATATAATGTTCAATTTTTTTTGATTTATAATTATAATTTCATAACTTTACATAAGTTAAATGATTCGTTTAATATTATTAATTATATTTTAAGTTTTTTAAATTTATACACATTAATTCTATGATTAATTTGGAATATGTTTAATAGATAAAAATAAAAAATATTAAACCCTAAATTTTAGGTAAATAAAAGATTAAAATAGATTTTAAATCGACTTTATAAATGTCTTTTTTTCAACTATTTATAATTTATTTAATATTTTTCTTTGTAATTAGAAAAAGTCTTATTACTTTTGAAAAACTGAAAATTGAAATGCAGCATAAAGAAGAAATCCACCCCCAGTTTTTCTTCCTTATTATTCTCAATATATTCTCTAAATATTCTCTAATAGTTTTTTAGATAATTTCTTTACATTTTATAATAATCTCAACATTATTGAAAATTTAATGAAGGTAATTATTGAATAAATGTTATTTATTTAATAATAATTTTATTTATCTCTGAGTACTTAAGTGTTTAATAAACAAATAAGTTGGATTTATTTGTTCATCAAAATCAAAAATACTTGTAGATTAATATTATTGTTAATTTTATTTTTGACTATTTGTTTACTATTCGTTGATTTTTTTAAATTGTTTTTTGATTATTTATTGATTATTATAGTGAGAAATTCGAAATTAGTGAAAGAAAAAAAATATTACCAATTTTATTAAAAAGTAGAATATTCATATATTTTATTTTGGTGATGGTGATAATTGGATTTACTTCACTTATTATTGTCTCTAATAATTGGAATGATACACAAATTGTCAATAAAATTGAAATAAATGGAAATTCTTACATAAATAATAATTCTATCAAAAACTTAATCAATAAAATTGTGATTGGAAAAAAAACACATAAAATTGATTTATTAAAGATAGAAAAAATTGTTAACTCATATAGTTATGTAGAATATTCATATATCACTTTCAAAGATAATGAAACAATTGAAGTATCGATTAAAGAAAGAAAACCTTTGGCTTTTGTCAAAGCTGAAAACGGAAATTTAAAGTATATTGATAAATATGGTGTTTTGATGGATAATATTCCAATCAATAATTTTTCAGATTTGCCAATTGTGTATGGATATAATTTTGAATTAGAGTCAAAAGCAGTAGATAATAAGAAAGATAATATTAGTGAGGAAAATCAAAAGAAAAAACAAATATTCGTAAATAAACTAAGTGCATTACTGAATGGTTTATATGAGTATGAATTTGTTTATAATATTATTTCTGAGATTGAATTTAATAATGAAGAACAAACTTTTAGTTTTTATACTTCAGATAGAAATTTAAAAATATTATTTGGAAGATTGGATAATATTGACTTAAAATGTCAGAAAATGATAGTTTTTTGGAAAGAGTGGATAGTCAAAAACAACACAGACAATTTGAAGCATCTGGACTTGAGATGGAAAGATAAGGTTGTTTTGTTGTAAATGTTTTTTAAAAGAAATTACTTATTCTTAATTTTTTATTTGTTGTAGGTTATAAAATGTCAAATAATATTACTGTTGGATTAGATATTGGTACATCAAAAATATGTGCATTAATTGCAGCACCAAATTTAGAAGATCAAACACTTAAAGTATTAGGTATAGGCATTGCAGAAAGTGAAGGTCTTAACCGTGGTGTAGTTGTAAATATTGATAAAACAGTCGGTGCAATCAGAAAAGTTGTAGCACAAGCTGAATTACAAGCCGGTGTCAAAGTTACAGAAGTTGTGATTGGAATTGCTGGTGACCACGTTGAATTAATTCAGACCAGAGGTATTATTGGTATTTCTAATCCTACAGGTGAAATTACCAAAAAAGATGTTGATAGACTTTTAGAAGAAACTAAAAAAATAAATATTCCTTCGGAAAGAAAAATTATACACGTTATCCCACAGGAATATATTATTGATGGGCAAGACGGTATAACTGACCCAATTGGAATGAGTGGCGTAAGATTAGAAGCAAATGTAAATATTGTTACTGGACTTACAACTGCTATACAAAATTTATATAGATGTGTTGAAAGATGCGGACTAAAGGTTAAAGACTTAGTTCTTGAGCCGGTTGCAAGTAGTGCAGCAGTGCTTACAAGAGATGAAAAAGAAGTTGGCGTTGTTATGATTGATATCGGTGGCGGTACAACTGATATTGCTATATTTGAAGAAAATATACTAAGATTCACCTCTGTATTCGGAATTGCAGGAAAGCACGTTACTGATGATATTAGAAAAGTATTAGGAATTATAGCTAATCAAGCTGAAAGAATAAAAAGAGAATACGGGCATACACATCTTGAATCTATTATGCAAGATGAAGTATTTATGATACCTGGAATAGCAGGTCGTAAACCAACTGAAGCACACAAAAGCTTTTTGTGTCAGATAATTCAAGCAAGAATGGAAGAATTATTCCAATTTGCTGAAATTGAAATCAAAAGATCTGGATTAGCACATAGATTAGGTGCTGGAGTTGTTATCACTGGTGGTACAACATTACTTAAAGGCTCTGAAAAGTTAGCTTCTGAAGTGTTTGGTATGCCAGTCAAAATTGGTATTCCAACTCATATTTCTTACTCTGGATTAGCTCCAGAGGTAGAATCTCCATTATATGCAACAGCAGTTGGATTGGCATTATATGGTATGAAAGATATGAAAGCTTTGGATATGATGATGGACCCACTTGCCGATAGTTTTATTATCACAAATGAAATTAATTCAAATTCTGTAAAAGACTCATATTTAGAGCAAAATAATCAAGAGCAAGATAATCTAAATGGAAATGAAAATTCTGACGAGATTTTGGATTCAGAGGGTTTGAATATTGACAATGAAATAATTGAAAAAGATGAAATTCAGTCTATAAAAGAAAAAACAAAATTGAGTAAAAAAGACGATGGATTTATGAGTAAATTTAGCAAAAGATTTACTGGTAAAGAAAAATCTGATTTTGATAAAATAGAAAAAGCAAAAACTTCTGATGAGTTTGAACTAGATACAAAAGAAGAAAAAGAAAACGAAAAGCCAAAAGTAAAATTTGGCGATAGAATTATCAAAATGTTGGAAGAACTATAAATTAGATAATAGATAATTAAGAAGAGTTTGAATTACAAATTAAACAAATAAATTTTTTTTAGCATAAAGAGTTTCATATATTATAATGGGTTAGTAGTATGATATCATTAGATACAAATTCAACTTCTTACGAAGGGGCAGTCATTAAGGTCATTGGAGTTGGAGGTGGCGGGGGAAATGCCATCAACAATATGATCAAAAAAGGTTTGACAGGTGTGGAGTTTATAGCCGCAAACACTGACAGACAAGCATTGGAGCATAATTTGGCTCCGGTCAAAGTGCAAATTGGTAAAAATCACACTAAAGGCTTGGGTGCCGGTGCAAATCCTGAAGTAGGACGCACAGCAGTAGAAGAGAGCAAGGATGCGATCAAGCAAACTTTGATGGGTAGTGATATGATTTTTATTACTTCTGGACTTGGTGGCGGTACTGGTACAGGTGGCGCTCCATTTATTGCAGAAATTGGACAAGAAATTGGTGCATTGGTTGTTGCCATTGTAACGAAACCATTTGATTGGGAAGGTCCAAAAAGAAAGAAAATTGCAGATAAATGGTTAGAAGAATAAAGGACTCACGTTGATGCACTTATAGTTATTTCTAATCAAAGATTATTAGAAATAATTGACAAAAATACTACTTTTACAGAAGCATTTTTGATGGTTGATGAAGTGTTGTATAATGCAACTAAAGGTATCTCTGATATCATCAATAATCACGGTGTAGTGAATGTTGATTTTGCAGATGTTCAGACAATTATGAAAGGAATGGGCGATTCCATTATGGGTATCGGTAGAGCAAGCGGCGAAAATCGTGCTATCGAAGCTACAAAAGCTGCTCTTAATTCACCCATTTTAGATGGTGTCTCTATTGCTGGGGCAAAAGGATTGTTAGTTAATATTTCTGGTAATTTGACTATGTTCGAAATTGCTGAAGCGGTCTCAATGGTTCAAGAAGCGGCTGGCGAAGATGCATTATTAATTCACGGTATTGTGCCCAATGCTGACCTTGGCGATGAAATTATGATTACTGTTGTTGCCACTGGATTTAATAAAGACAGAGCAGTAGAAAACAAAAATGTTGAGACTACAGAAAATAAAAATCAAGTAAATCAAACGCAAAGTGAATTAAGTAAATTTAATCATATTAATACTTCAAATAATAATAACTTTGAAAGAAATCTTGAAAGATTAAAAGTCGGTGGGTCTGGATTTAGAGAAGTGCCGTTTTTGAATAAAATCGCTACTCATTATGACCAAAAGCCACATACAGACAGAGAATTAAAAGCGTATGACGAGCCAACTATTTTCAGAAAAAAAGAAGACAGTTCATATAATGAATCTATGAAAAAAGTGCCATTAGGTGAGCAAGGATTTGCACAAATTGAAAAATTGCGTGAAAGTGCTAAGCCAATTAATGAAATTTTCGCTGAGAAGCAAAATAGAGTAATCAATAGTGAGCCAACTTTTCTTAGAAAAATAATGGATTAAGGTTAGATATTAGTTTATAACTTTGATAGTAAAAAATAATTGATAAATATGTATTTAAAATAATATTTCAATAATAATTATCTACTAATTATACTGTTTGTTTTGCTTTTATGGTTTTGTTTTTAGATAGGTTATTAAATTATTATTTTCTACTAACCCAAGATGCTTAATTTAGTTTAATGTAAATTATCTAAATTAAGCATCATTTTTTTTATCTAAGTTTAAGTAGAAGATTTATTTATCTAAAATTTTATATTGAATAATATTTATCGAACTATGTGAAATAATATTCGCTAAAAGGTAGACGTAATATTGAGACTAAACCCATTGGAGGCGGGTACAGGGCGACAAACTCCACCAACACAAAGGATTCCACCTCTTTGTTTACCAGCTGTCATAGATACCCTCGTGGACTCGTGAACATAAGCAACTGAAAAGTTGACATAATGCAATTGTCTATCATCAAAATGATTACCATAATTATACTCGTCCCAAGCAGTCAAAAACCAATGTTGAGCTACAGTATATTCTAATAAAAACATTGCCCAATTTCCATTTATGTTGTCAACATCTTTGAATGTAGAGTCGTTTTTGGCAAATAAATGCTGAACCTCTGTTCTTATCGCATTATCATCATTAATAGTAAATGTACCATCAAAAACGAATGAAGTAGTTTTTACTTTACCATATTTCGGGGAACCACTATTTTCTAATATATCTTTATCATAAATTTGATTAGTAAAGTCAAAACTCGCTTTGAAAAAATCAGAGAATTTTCTTAAAACATTGAAATTTAAATCTTGATAATAAGTTCTATCGCCTATATTAAATAAATCAGTATTATAGGTGTATTTGCCTGTTCTAACTGTATCTATATTATTAATTTTCGAAAATCCAGCTGTAATAGTTGTACCATATTCTCCACCTAATGAACTACCTTTGGGAATGGCATAAGTCAAATCAATAATCGCTCCGAACTCACCATTAAACTGAGTACCATAAGGGTAAACAGATGATAATCTATATGTATGCTGTCTTGTAGTTGGTGGTACATAACCTAATTGTACTCTTGTAAGTGCTGCATCTCTATCAGACCTAAAATCCATATTGTCTAATCTGTGCATTGCAACTGCAACTCCAATTCCTTTATCAAAATAACTATAGTTCATAACCCAAGCTTGCCCTGGGTTAAAGTTAAATCCATTAGTTAAATTTGGGTCATTGTATTTATAAGCATATTCCAAATCAAATAAATGATTTTCATTATTAATACCTAATCTACCAGATAAAGACAACACATTTTCCGGTAAGTTTAATAAATTTTGTAAGTCTGGTTCGAATTTACTCACAGCAGACAAGCCGATTGTTACATT
>JBDNHS010000523.1:0-14427 GCA_041688685.1 Kapaibacterium sp. (SeqCode) | reverse complement strand
AATACTGGAGTAGATTTTTTGTTTTGTCCAAACTCTAAATTAGTTTGTGGTAAATCTAGTTCTTTTAAGTGAATCAACTCAACACGACCTGTTTCTCTAGTAACCATTGCATCGAAAGCAAAGTTATAAGTAATGTGTTGGCCTTCTCCTTGTAAGTATCTGTTTCCAGAATCTGCCATAAAAGTTAAACCTGAGTTTAATGCATCATTCTTTAAAGCCTGCTGAAATACATCAAATCCTGCTTCGTTAGTGTACATTTTAACTCGTCTATCTTTTACATCCACTCTTCTGTAAAACAAATCTCCAAAAACTGAACGAATCAAGTTTGCAGAAAATTCTCCACGGTTGTATTGTACTAAGTTACCGTTATTACGCATTCTGTGGTAAACACCTGCAGATGTACGCTTAACTTCTTGCTTAGAACCACCAGATTTAACTGTTCCTGGCTTAGCCCAGATCATACGCTTAACTTTTAATTCAAGCATAGATTTACGCATCCAGAATTCAATAAACGGCTCCCATTTAACATCATTACGAGTTAAAGGTAATTGATTACGTACTTGAGGAGCATACACTAAAATATCCAGAGCTTTTCCAGAAGCATCAACCATCATTTTGTCATCTGCCCATTCTGTGATTTTGTGCTCATAACCATATGCAGAACCTAAAGATTCAAACATTGTAAGTTGCTCACCAAGTCTAGGAAGACCTAATAAATCTTGATCAAATTCACCAATTGCAGCATCAACTAATTCTAGTTCAATACCAACTTGTAAAAAGGTGCTAGTTGCAAAATCTACTGTAGGGTTATCAGTAACCAATGTAAAAGTGTACAGATACCCTGCATTCCAGGGAACTGGATCTTTTATTACATAAAATCTAGGACCATATTGTCTTGTTCCTACAGATACAATGGCATTTTTAGAAAATTCATTAGTATCTAGTACTAATTGAAATTCTTGTCCATCAATACCTGGCTTTAATAAATCCTGTGTTGAATTAGGAACATCTACGATTTTAGGGAATTTGTAAGGAACGGCTATTTGCCATTTCCAAGCATCACTATTATTATCAATGTAATAAGGTGTGCTTTTGTTGATCATGTCTAGAAAGTCATTGCTATACAAAGAACTCTGTGTGTACAAGCTTATGATTTTTTTATCATAGTCTGCTGGTTCTGTAGAATGAAAAGATTCTAGGTGATTTGAGTCAGTAAGTTTTCCAACTGCACGTTTGTCCATAGAGGCAACTCGTGCGTAAGTAAAACCTGTTAACCCTGGGATTGTTTGAACTGCCATTGTTTATTCGTTTTTGTTAATTATTATTTATTTGTTGTTTTTTATAAAAACCATGAATTGGGCTTAGCCCCTGAACCTCCTTGCGAAAAACTTTTTTTATCTTTAGTAACATGTCTTGCAATTTCTCCAAACAATTGATTGGATTTTTTTGTAACACCTGTTTTCTGTATAGTTGATAATGTTGGATCTTTTTCTAACATTTTTAATAAAAGACCAACTTTAACTTTCATTTCGTGGTTTTCTGGTTTCTTCATATCAAGAATAGCACGATCAAAATCAGTTAAAGTTTCACCTGAAGGTGTTTTCCATTTATCAACTAATAAAAAGTCTTGTAGTTCTGTTGCTATTTTTGGATTGATAGGAATTCCATCAAAATCCTTTGCTCTCACTTTATCACCGATAATAGTTTGAACATTGTTTATATACTGATTTCTAATTGCAGATTTTTGTTTTTGTGCTTCTTCTGCATTAAACTCCATTTGCTTTAATTTTGCAGCTTCTTTTTTAACCAATACTTTATGGTGTTTAATTGCTACATTTTCAAGATCTCCATAATTACGAAGTCTTTCTATTTCTGTTTCTACATCTTCAGCGTCAAATTCTTGCTCTGTTAATGCTTGTTTCATTATTCTAACTTGGTTGTCTTCAAAAGTGAGATCCATTCCTGAAAACTCTGCTACAGAATTGTATGTATTAAAGTATTCTTTAGGATTAATTCCTTTTACAAATATGGCATCAAAAGCATCTTGGTAATCTTCTCCAAATTGTCCTATAAAATTTTGAACAATCTCAGAAGCTCCTTTTTTCTTTTCTGTATTAAACCTTTCAAGAAATTGTTCTGCCGTAGAAATAGATTCTTCTTCGTCTTCATCCTCATTGGTAAATACTCCTAGTTTAAACAAATCATTAGAAAGAGCAGTAAATTGTGTACTAGGTTCTTCTTGATCCTGGTCTCCTTCTTCTGAATTTTCTTTCTTTATATTACTTGTTTTAACAGGTGTTTTTGAAACAACTTTTTCTTGTTCTTCGTCTTCTTCTTCTTCGTTATCAAACAAAAAATCAGAAATCATTGATTCTCCGTTTTGTTTTTCTTCATCTGTTTTACCGTTTACACTTTTAGGAGGAACAATGTCTTTCCCTCTTGGTAAGTTTGGTTTAGCAGGTTCACTGTCTGGCGTAGCAGTATTAATAATAGGTGTTACGTCTTCTGGATTAGAAGTAGATGTCTCAGGAGAAAACAAATCATTAAGTAACTCTTGGTTACCCATTCCTCTTTCCATAGTATCTTGAATACTAAAGTTACTTATTGTTTCTAAATTATCAGCCATATGTAGTTCTTTAATGTTTTGGTTTTATTATTGTAAATGTATATTAATGTTATTTAATAACAAAGAGTTATCGTCTGATTGCCTTTGTTTTTTTGTATAATATAGCATTAAAATTTTTATTTGTTTTTTTTTATAAAGGTTTTTAACTTTTTTTGTTATTTCTGCCTTTTGCATTTTCTTTTGCAACAGCAATATCATTGGCCATGTTTTCTCTAGCTATCTTGTTTTTTTCTTTTTCTATTTCTAGTTTTTGTGCAGCTAAAGAATTTTTAGATTGTATTTCAGTCATTTTTAAAGAATAGTTTTTTTCTGCTTTAGACTGCTCTTGTGTTAACTTACTTAATTCTAATGCATCTGCAACTCCAGAACCGTCTACATCTGCCATAGCATTTTCGTTTCTACCATAAGCTTGGATCATTGCAATTTCTTTTTTATTAATTCTGTCTAAATCGCTTTGATAGTTTTCATTGGCAAGCTGAGACTCGCTTTGTTGTTGAGCTTGTGCCAACTGTGCCTGAGATTGTTCTGCTTTTTGTTGAATCTCTTGTTGTTGTATTTGCTGAGCTTGTTCTTGCTGCTTAATTTGTCTGTCTCGTAAGTCTTTAAAGATTTTTTTCATTTCTCTAGTTGACTTTGTGCTATATAATTCAATAATTTCGTATAAAGATCCTCCGTTCTGTATTACAGCCTGAGAAAGTCCTCTAAGTTCATTAAACATTTTTGTATCTTCTGGTCTGTTTGTTAAGAACACTTTTAAATCTCTGAATTTAAGCTCTGATCCATTCACTTTAACAAAAGAAGAATCTCCTTCTGATGTTATGTAAGACATAGTAGATTCAGGTTTTTCAGATTCTATATAAAGAGAAGCATCAATTATACTTTGATACAATTGTCCTAATACATATTCATGTGCTACAAATAGAGGCTCTGTTTGAGTGTAACTCTGTTGAAGTGCTGCATTTGTACCTGTTGCACTTTCTGAAGCAGATATTGATCCCATTCTTTGTTTTGACATTCCTACTAACTCCCAGCATTCTTGTTTAATCTGTTGAGCTAAGTTATATCTAGTTTGTATTTCTTGTGTTCTTGTTAAATCAAGAGAAGTAAACTGATTAAATGAGCTAGGAGATTTTAAATTCTCAGGAGAGTCATCTATAAAAACAACTCCTCTGTTTCGTGCTTCCATTTCCCAAATATCAAGAGCATCTTGTGCATCTCCGTCTTTAGGAATAGGTACATGTCTTAATGACATTAGTTGTACTTTACCAACTTCTTTTTCAAGGAGCTTGTACAATTGATTCATACAGATATTATAAATAACTTGGAAAGGCTTCATTAAATCTACAATTGATCTGGCCTCAGTGTTTTTTACTTCGTAAGTTGTTCCTATGATAGGACAATAGTTTAATAAATTAAAAGGCTTTACAAAATATATATCTGGTCCAATCTTAGTTCCTTGATACCACTGATTTATCCATCCCCATTCTAGTGATTGTTGTGTAGGTATAGTTCCTGATTTATAGGTTTCTTCTACCAAAGTAGATTGCTCATTACCCATTTCATCTATGTAGATTAATTTACCTATTTTCTTTTTAGAAATCCAATAGCTCTTTACTACTACATACTTGTATCCAAAAGAACTTACATTATTAGTTAGTCCTAAGAAATCTTTTAAACCATCATTGTTTTCTTTTATTTCTGACTCAATAATCATTCTTGTTTGAAGAACTAATGGATCAAAAGTGTCGTATTGTACAGAGTCTTGTCCTTCAGCTGCATTTGGATTGCCTAAGTTTGATTCTCTAACATTGATTAAACCATAGTCTTGTAAAGAAGAACGAAGGTGATCAATTTCTTCTTTTGTTATTTCGGGAATACTCTCAATAATTTCAGAGAGTTCCATAACTTGAACTGTACCAGCAGCATACGCTCCTTGTGCACGACCTGATGGATCAGAAATCCATTTTCTATCTGGAGTTGTTAAAAACCAAGTGTTTTTTGGGTTAGTAACTTCTATGTTATATCCAAGCTTTGAGTTGTCTTCGTAAATGTGATAAAACTCTCTTGAGGAAATACAAAGATCCCTAAAAGCATCTTCACTTTTTTCTTTTATGTTAAACTCAGCTTTTTGACAAGTTAAAACATGGTTAGCCCATTTTTCTGCAATAGAAGTGTAACTGTCCAATTGATCTTGGACTTGTTCCATAGTCATTTGCTGTAATTCTTCTTCTGTTATTTCTTGTCCTGCTGCTTGTGCTTTTTGTAAAAACTTTTGCTTTACTTGTTGAATAACATAGTCTTCTAAAATCTTTGTTTTAAATTCAAGCTCTTCAGATTTACTTTCATCGTCAAATGCTTTAACCCTGTACGTATCTGGTCTTTTAGAGATCTCTCCTAGCAATTCATTTACAGGGGTTGTAATAATAGAATAATGTTTTACATATGAAGGAAGCTCTAAGTCTGAAGAAAGCATATCTGTAAAGCTCTTTACTTCTGGCTCTTGATAAAAATCCTCCATACGAAGTATTCCTTTCATTAAATCATAGTTCTTTACAAAGGTGTCTCTGTTTTTAATATACTCTGAATATGCTTTATTTGAAAAATAATCCATTGTATTTTTAATCCAACTTTCGTCTTGCTTTTCTTTTTCAGTTTTAAACTGATCTGGAAAAATGTTTAAATATGCATATCTAATAGTTGCATCCTTTGTGTATCTAATTATCATCTGAATAATTTATTTTTTGATGTATTGAACATTGGTTTGTTTTCTGTAAACAACTTACCTTTTTTGTTTTTTTTGAACATAGACTGTATTCTTACGTCTTGGGTTCCTCCTATTTTTCCCATTACAGGATCTAGTTTCATAGCAAGTGCTACGGCCAATTCTGCTGCAATGATTCTATCAAAGTTTCCTTGCTCGTTGTATTGTATCATTTCTTCTAAAAGAACAGGATCAAATATTTTTGACATTCCTTTTATTTCTGAAATAATGTTTCCATCGTCATCTTTTTCTACATGTACAGCTTCTTCTGTATATTTTTTAAGACATCCATGTAAAAAATCTCTTATCTTTTCGGAAGATCTATGTATTCCATAATCTCTTCTAACTGTAGTGTTTGGAACAATTTCTTTTAACCAGTCTGGTTGTCTTTCTAAATAATGAGCATCTCCTTTGCTTATCATATAATCAATAAATGATATTTCATCATTTTCACACAATGCTCTTGCATTGTAATATTTAATAAGCATTCTTGCTTGCTCTTCCCATTTTTCTTTTTTATCTGGTCTTGCACAATAAGATGCAACAAACATATCTTGGTATTTTTCTCCAGAAATAGCATGCATTCTTTTGTATATATACACAGAACCTAATGAACTTGAATATGCAGATTTACCTTGTCTATAAGGGTCAATTCCTGCAACATACAAACCATAAGGAGGAGATTCTATAGGAAACTCATATATAACTACAGGGGCATCTTTAGCATCTGAGTTTTTTAAAGGAAAGTTAGATATTGGAAGCTTGTCTGTAAACTCGTGTCTAACGCCTTCTCCGTCATCATAAAGAACTACTGGCGTACCTGTTTTTTCTTGGCTTAATAGTCTCGCTTTTTGTCTCTTAGCGGCCTCTATGTCGAATATGTTTGTATCTTCATTTAAAAATATATCATCTACTTCTTGTGGATAATACATTTTTTCTTTTAGATAGGCCATTCTATCTCCAGCCTTCTTTAGCTTCTCAAGGTTGTCATTAGTAATTTTTGTGGCTTTTTCTTCATTAGACACCATCATCATAACCTCATGTAATGGCGACTCTTTAGGTTTGTTTAGAAATGCACCAAGAGAACTTTTTTCTTTGGCTTCCATTCTGTATTTATGTGAAATAAATAATCCATGAACTCTTTTATCGTCCTTGGCATTGTTGTATTCTAAAAAATTAAAATTTTCAACATCAAACATTAAACTCTTGGCATCCATAAACATTTTCATGTCTCCTCCTGTCCCAGTTAGTATTGGAGAACATCCCCAACCAAAAGGAGTTGTAAATCCTGGCACAGCTGCTTGAAGTCCTCTAAGAAAAGATCCTTTTCCTATTTCATCAATAATGAGTCTTCTTGGCTTTGTTCCTGCAATAGCTTCCTCATTATTACCTCCGTCTAGGTTACGAACAATAATCTGAGAAAAAGGTATTCTTTCTCCAGCCTTTGTTTTAATTCCTAAAGTAACTTGGTTTTTCCAGTTGTCTTCTACTCTCTGCCATCTCCATGCTTTTGGCAAGAAGTTTAGTCCTTTGTCAATTTTATCTGTAATTAATTTTATGTCAGGAGCATTTAATCCTGCAATAATGTTTTGTGAGTTTTCATCAAATGTAGCTCCTTGTCCAATGTAACTAGCTTCGATAACCGAATTATGTGTAACCGTGTAATCTGTAGTTAAAAACAATTTATCTTCGTTGTCAACGGTTATACATGTAGATTCTTCTTCTCCTATTAATTCTATGTTTCTAATAGTAGTCCAATTTATTTTAGATTGCTTGCCTTTGTTTTTATGTTTAATCCTAGATAATTTTCTTTCTAATCTAAATATAGGCTCTTCTGTAAATAAAGTAAATAACCAGCCCTCTCCACAATCTTTTCTATACAGCTTAGGAATAAATTTTTTCTTAGTTAAATTAATTCCCAGACTTCTACACAAAGAAAAGAAATCTTTTGCTAGTTGTTCTTTAGTTGTTGTAAAAGAAATTGTACCATTAACATAAACACTTCCGTCAGTATCCATTAATCCTTGTAATAAAGCCATTCTTTGATCTTTACTACTTAATAAATATTCTTTAGGAATATGTTTATTTTTAATTAGATTTAATTTTTTTAGTTTATTTAAAAGAACATTATAATCTAAGGATCCTCCTTTTATTCCACTGGTTACATAATAAGTAATATTATTTTCTACTCTAACTTTTAATCCCAAACTATTTGCATATTCATATACATAGGTTTTTATTGATTCATCTATTGTTGTAATAGCTGGCATTCTAGAATGACCGTCTCCTAACCACATTCCTAAAAAGTAAGGATCTACAGGCAATGTTTTTTCTAAATACTCTACACATTTATTATTAGGAATAGCAAAAAAGCATTCTTCTATATTTCTTGTAATTTTATTTTTATACCCATTGTGTATTCTTGAGTTTTTGTAAATAGGTAATAGTTTTTTAATTGATAAATCTTTTATACTTCTTCCGTTTCGTCTATCTAATACTCTCCATATATGGTTCTCACAGCAAACAATTTCTCTGCCATCCTCTAAAGACATTTTATAAACAGGTATTTTTCCTTGTGGGAACACTCCTGTAATATTAGTTAATTTACCATTATGGTCAAATATTTTGTCTCCTATTTTAGCATTTCCTATAGGAATAGTTCCTTCTTGATTATAAAGTAATTCATTGTTTCTAAGAGCTTTTGCAAAACGTCTTATCCCAAGAATAACTAATCCTTTCTTCTCTTTTTGAGCCCTATCTATTTCATTTGTAACTAACCACTCATTATCACGTAATAAAGGGTTAGCATATTTTTGATTGATTCTTCCGTAATCATCTATAATGTCTACTTCTGTGTGCCATATGTTTAAATGCCAATATAAAAAAGGGTTAATGTACTGACCGTCCATCATACAACCGTTCATACATATCTCTTTATGAAAATTAAAGAATGCTTTATATTCTTCTGAGCTTTCATCAGGGATTCTTTTTTGGTTTATAAACCAATCACTGTATGTTATATTATGTAGTTTCATTATTTTCTTCCTTTTAAGAAGTCCTCGGCCATACTTCCTAGCTGAACATCCCCTCTTACTGGAACTACTTTGGCTTCTTCTTTTTCTCTTAGCTTGTCTACCACTTCTAGTAAAGACAAATAGTTTTTCATTGTTTCTTGAATAAACTTTCCTTGAGACTCCATACTTGCTATCACCATCGGCATTGTTCCTCCTCCTTTAGTTTCTTTCCACTTTATTCTGTCCTCTAGTAAATGCAATGGATTTGCATCAACATAAGTTCTCCAACTAGCTAGTTGTTCTTCTGCCCAGTTTAATTCAGTAGAAACGTATGTATTCTTTTTTACTGCCATTTTGATTTAGTTTTCTTCTTCTTCCTCTAAGATGTTATTAAGGTTTAACCCTTGCTTTATAATCTCCTCTATGTCTCCGTTAAATACATCTGACTCTGATTCAAATTGGTAATCTTTAAGTACTTTAAGAAATTCTTTATCTGTCATTCCCCACAAGTCTTCTCCGTCTACTGCTGTTGCAATGTGTTTGCCCATATTGCAAGAGGGACAAGATTTATTAAGACTTTGTAACGTAGAGATTATTTGACGATAATAATTAATTTTTTTCATATAATTATATTAAATCGTTTAAATCTTCAATTCTAAACTTTGTTTTAAGCGGCTGTTCTTTTTTTTCTTCCATTTCTTTTATTTTTATTTCTTCCCCTTCTTCCATTTCCTCTTCTTCTCTATACTCTGGCAAAACAGTTATTACAATAGTGTCTTGAGTCTCTTCTTCGGTTTCAAAATGCTCTCCAGTAATATCTATGAAGTTTACATTTTTATTAAGCAATTCTTCCAAGATGAGGAATAGCTCTAATAAAGGTATTTTACGTAAAGATACATTGTTATTCATATTCTGGTTCAATTACTGAGTCCCACTTTTCTAAAGGACATTTACAGGATAAACATTTTGTTTTTGGTGCTAATGTACAGCCACATTTTGTGCAATGTGCATCAGGCCTTAAGTTGCTGTAATTTTTTTTATTTTCTGAATTTTCTTCACACTTATTGCATATAGACATCCTGTGATCCGATACCTCTTCTATAAATGCTTTCTTTTTTTCATCGGGTAGTAAATAGTTTTTCCACCCTTCATAAACTTGTTTTAAATTCATGTTATCTTATTTATTAAAAACTTAATATTTAAATCTGTGTTACGAAGTCTCACCTCTGTATTGTTTCTCTTTAATAAAGAAATCTCTTCATTCAATAACATTTTTTCATACATACTTTTTTGTGAAAGAAGCTTTGCCATTTGTGTATTTGCTTTCTTTTGATTAAAAATAAATCTACCAAACCCTGCTATTTCAATACTCTTGCAAGTCTCTAAAGCATCGTTGGCAGAATCAAATTGATGTGTAATAATCTCATTGATTATTTTTTCTGAAATAACAAGCTTAATTGCTATTTTTTTTATCAGCCACTCCTTCAGCGACATTGATGCTGGCTTCTCCATAAGTTAATTTTATTTCTAATAATAAGTCTTTTGAAAAATCTAAAAAAATCAAAGGGTTTAGTTTTATAAACCTTCCTATCTTAACAAACACCCCTAGCTTTTTCAACATACTAATGTTGTTATTTATTGTAGGCTTGGATGTATTAAACTTAACACAGAACTCTTCCCTTACATTCAAATTAATGACATTGTTCTTTGTTGCAACAAAAGCAATAAGCTGTGTTTGCCTTTCTGTTAGTTTAAGATTGTTTAAAGCAGACAGAATTGAATAATATTTTTCAGCTAAAACAAACTTGTCTTCCACTTCCTTTTTAAACTGCTGAACTATAATTTTTTTTTCTTCCATAATCTAGTTGTACAAAAACAAAGATATAAATAAAAAATACATAATAAACAAATTAAATAATATTTTTTTTTGTTTAGCTATATTATGTATTGGAATTTTCAAAAAACGCAAGAAATTTTTTTTTTTCAAAATATTGATACCGATCGTGAATGTGGGGGAGGAGGTGACTTCATCTTAAGACCCCCTGTACAAAATGCGAGATGGGAGTAGTTCCCGTCCTTAACAAACAAACTTAAAACATTATGTTATCATTTAAAACAATATCAGAACAAACTAGTACGCTAAAAACTTTGGGTACTATTTCCTCATTCGTTGGAGAAAAAGGCTACTCAGAACTTGCTAGCGTTAAGAACTTTAAAGGCGTCGTAAATACTGACGGCGAGCTTGTTCTTAAGCGTGTCAGCATTAAACTTGTAAATGCTAAAGGCGAGCAGGTTTACGTTAATTGCTCAAAGCCTGTTGGAGAATGGCTTAGACAATCAGCTACCGCTACGGAATTAAAAGAAAGAATGAATGAACTAACTTCATTCAACATTCTTGAACTTCCACAAACAGACTTGTCTTCTGGCGAGCCTGTTATGGTAGCTAACGAAGAGACAGGCGAAATGGAGCAATTGATTCTTCATAGCATCTCTTTTGCTGGTAATACAGACATGTCAGCAACTCGTGTTACTATTACCAAAACAATGGTTGATACGGAATCAGCAACCAGAAAGATTGACTGGAATGAACTGATCGCAATCTAAACTTAATAACACACGGCTCTAACAGGCTGTGTGTTTTTATTATTATATATAGGGTGGGTTTGTTTTTAGGGTTGGGCTTCTTGTAGAACTTTGTCCTTATATATAATAAAATTTAATTTAATTTAATAATTTAAAAGTATGACTAATTTTATTCAAACAGGTAGATATACACAAGGTTGTATTGTACCAGTAACAACAGAGGATGACTCTCTGACAGTAATGCTTGATGAGAACAGCGAGGATTTTAGAATAAACTTCTTCATAGGTAAAAATTACATTGATTCTATTAAGTTTATTGATAACAAAGCTAGTACTAAAAACATCCACAAAGATGTTCTTCGTTTAGTTGTTGTCAATGATCAAAATGAAAATATAGGACAGGTTTATAAACTCATCGAACAACAGATGTTTTATGATTCTTACAGAACGCGTTCTTAATATATAAACAAACATTTTAATAATAGAAATTATGACAGGAATTTTAGAAAGACTTCAGAAAGCTGAAGAAGTTGTAGCTCTACTTAGAGATGAGTTATGTAAAACTAGTGACGGGTTCTTTTACACAGTAAGAGAAAGTTTTTATGGTAATAATATAACTACAGAAGTCTTAAATTTAAAAATTGCATCTGAAATTTGTAAAATTTATAATGGAGATAATGGGTTTGTAGATCTTATTACAAATAATCCTGAAGCTATGAAACTTCATACCGGTTATTCATGTACTGTAATCTTTACTAATAGCATAGAAGAATACTACAATAGAAAAGATGCACTTGCTTTTTCAGAAGGTAAAGAACTTGAAAGTACAGTTCAAAATCTTGAGGATATTTCTTACTTCAAGAATAGGATGGGATTAAACGTTATGAATGATGACAGCTATTGGCTTAAATCGGATGAGAATAATAGTTAGCATATATAAATAAGGATGAAGTTAAAATAATTTTGTCCTTATATATATACAAAACTATTATATCCTATACATGTTATCCTTATATATATAGAATATCTTTAATAAAGAAAGTTGTCAGCCCTTTGTATATGTTCTTTTTTAAAGAATGTTGGTTCGCTGTAAATGACATCTGCAGATCATGAGCGTGTAGTCTGTTCTTTATTAAACATAATTATACTTTTATTACCAAGAACATCAGATGCCTAAATGTTAACGTATTGTCATATTCGCAATAGTTTTCTGTAAACTAGAATTTCTACGAGGGAGGAATTTAAATTTAAGGGTTATTTGCTCTTGTGAATTATGAATAGTGCAAAGAAACAAGCAATTTGTTGCATATACTATTTTCTTGTTTCAGAAGAACTACCGAAAGCATGGCAAATAAAGCTTATATACATATATGTTTTATTTTAAATACTAGTAAGAACTCTCGTTTCCAACTCTGTTAGGGTCTTTGTGAAGAACTCTTCGCCTCAAAGGTCCCAAAAATTTTTGACAAATGCAAGTTTATTTGAATAATAAGTGAATTATTATTAAAAAACATTTAAAACTTAGATTTTGTAGTTGTAAAAAAGTGAGTGTTTATGGGGTAGTGGAACCCCTTTCATGTATTTAAGCTATTTTCTATAAAATCAAAACACATTTACTAACACAATACATATAGCATTAAAGACATGAATTATTTAAAAGTTAAATCACTACGTAAATTAAAATTTAAACTAAAACTTAAACTAAAAAAGTTCTATAAAGTATTAAAAGAATGGGGAAAAGCTGTTTCTTATGCTATTCATAGATAATTAATTAATTAATTAATATATATATTATGAAGAAGTTTATTATTATTATATTGTTGTTTGTTGCGACTAGTTGCGTTAATGAACCAAGAACAGATATTATCACTTTACAATCAATGGATGATGGAAAGATAATTCATTCATTTGATGTTTATAAGTTTTCAAAAGTCAAAGACACATTAATTATATCTAAACATTTAAGAAATGATAGAATAATTTTTAGTGTATATGGTGCTTATGTAGGAATCCTACCAAAAAATACAAATATTAACAATACAAATCACGTTTATTATAAAATGATACGTATTAAATAAACTAACATGGAAAACGAACTAGAACAAGAAAAAGAATTTTACCTCATCAATTACGATGAACTAGAAAGCATTGATTAACTCTAAAACAAACAAAATGAAAAAACTAATATTAATTAAAGCAGCTATATTTGCATTACTTTTTATAACACTGTCATTAAATATTTCTTTTGATAGATCTTATGATTATTGTGATGGATGGGAAGAAGGATATATAGAAGGATATTGTTATTTAATAATTAATTGTGTAGAACCTGTTGTACCAGTTTGTCCTGTACCTTTAATAGGCCAAAAAAGACAACAAGATGGATTTAACAGAGGGTTTGAGGCAGGTAAAAAAGCAAAAAGATGAAAAGATTTGAAAACGCAGCATTATTATTATATAATGCATTTAACGAAGGAACATTAAACCAAAATAGTTGTAAAGCTTGTGCAGTTGGAAATTTATTAGGACATGCCTTTTGGGCAGGAAGTAACAATTTACAATATGTTAATGATTTTGTTTCAAAAGGAAGTAGAGAGACTATAATAATTCGTAAACCTGATAAAAATACTAGCAATTATACAATTAATGAATTAACTAAAATAGAACAAATATTTTTAGATAATTTTTTAGTAATACTTGTAAAAGAAGAAAAAAGCAAAGACAATCAATACAACGCTTTAATGAATGTATTGGAATACTTAGCAGAACTAGATGGTATTACAATTCCAGAAATAACAATAGAGAAATTTAAAAATGTATTAACAACTTAAATTAAACTCTTTGATTGAAGATAAACCAGAATGTTAAAAACCGTCAGTACTCATTTGAACCCTGTTTAGTGTTTTCT
Source organism: Kapaibacterium sp. (SeqCode) (assembly GCA_041688685.1). Classification (GTDB taxonomy): domain Bacteria; phylum Bacteroidota; class Ignavibacteria; order Kapaibacteriales; family UBA2268; genus JBDNHS01. The sequence goes on along the minus strand of JBDNHS010000523.1, from coordinate 535 downwards.
TTTTGAAACTGTATCAGCAGTTGTGTTTGTTGTAAATGTATTAGTAGTAGTCAGATGCAAACCTTTTAAGTGCGTAATAACTATCAAAGTATCCCACTGAAATTTGGGCAAAGAGTTTTTAATAAAACAGGTTAAACATTGAAACCTTTGTAAACACATAAACGAAGACTAGGACTACAAGTGTGTAAAATCTTATTAATATTGCTAGAGGTAGTGCTCGCAACTTCACACAAATTTACATAAAGACACTAGCAGTAATGTTAGATGTGTTGTTCTCTTAAGAAAAAAATAGCTATTAGAGATACGCAGTTATGATAAGTCGTGCTAATAGTTGTCAAAAGTACCAACACAAATGAGTCTTAATATTTACCTTAGTTAGCAATAATAGGTGGAATATTTATTTTGTTATGCTTAGTAGTATGCGATTTTATTTGTATATTTATACTATGTATAAACAAATAGAAAACCTAGATTATGAAATTAATTCTGAAGGTATAGTAAGAAAAATTTCAAGTAAAAGAATTAAAAAATCTTT
>JBDNHS010000522.1:0-2629 GCA_041688685.1 Kapaibacterium sp. (SeqCode) | reverse complement strand
TTTAAAATTAATAAACTCATCTTTTGTAACATCTTTAGGCATAAATTCAGACCAAGAATTATCATCGACTAAATTTGTGAAATTCTCTATTGTAATTTCTTCATTTTCATTATTTACATCAGCACCATATAGAAGTAGAGGCATTCTAATAGAAATACCTCTTAGAATAGAAATTGCAGCATCTCTGTTTTTTTTCTTTTCTTCCATATCTTTAAGTGATTTTTTATCTGCATCACTTAATTTGTCTTTATCTTTGCCTTTATTATTCTTTTTTGCATTTTCTGCTTGTTCATATTCTTCGTCAGTAAATCCTTGTTTATTTAGGTCAATATCATTAGATTTAGGCATTGCTTTTGTGCTACCAATAATTTTTTTGAGTCTTTCAAATTCTTTTAAATCTAATTCACCAAGTTTCATAAGTTGATTATTATTGTATAAATAAGTATCTTCAAAACCGTTACGAATTACTCTGTCAATATAAACTTTTTTGAGTTGAGTAAGCATCTCTTCTGCTTTATATTCTAACATTTTAGAACCATCAATTGATATAATAGGACAGAAATTTAGAAAATCGCCTATTATTTTTGTATCATCCGAATTTGATTTACCAGCTTTCGTAGATATTTTTATTGCCTCGGCTATCACTTTTAGAGTTCTATCCGGAGCAAAATCAAAAACAAAACATTCTTCTTTGATTCTACCATTAATTGTAGCAGGTGTTTGGACTCTAAATATAGTTTGCATATAACTCGAAGCAGAAGTATTTTGAGAACCCGATAACATAAATACTGCTGTCCAAGCTGGTACAGAAACTCCTGTAGTTAATCTACCACAAGATAAAGTAATAGAATAGCAATTATGTGGTTCATTAGTGATGGCATTCTCTACTAATTTTAGTGCATCGTTAATAGATTTCTCTTCATCTCCATCACCTGCAACATTTGCAATATTAAAAGCACTAAATATTTGATGATTTTTTAATAGTTCACTTAAAGCTTTAGCTTCTCTAACACCTGGCACCATCCAAAGAGTATGTCTAAAATTGTTTTGAAATTCTTTTGTGGAAAATGGGTACAGACTGTCTTCATCTTTTTTACAAAGTAAATTTAATAAAGATATTACATCCTTTTCATATATGAATTTCCCGTCTTTATTTACTCTAAAAAATTCTTTGAAGTTAAAAGCTAACTCTGCATCTTTATATTTTTCAATTAATTTACCAAGATTATAAGTATAAATATTCATTCGAGGTAATGAAGCATAAGGATTTGGGTCTCCAAAATGAATTTCATCCCAATCTTTTTTAGCTTTTTGCTCCATTACGTAATCCCAAGTATAAATATCCTCTTCTTTATAATTACTTAATAAATTAAATGGCGTCCCAGATAGTTCAAGTACCTTTGTTTCGATTTTAATTAATGCAGTTAATACTTTTTTACCTAATTCTGTAGTAGTTCCTTCATGTGCCTCATCTACAATAATTAAATCCCATTCTGTATCAAATATTTCATCATTTTTTAAAAATTTGCCCCTAGCTTTTTCAGAACCACGTAAATCTTGCATAGAAGCAAAGTATATAAAATTTTTCCCTTTTTTTTCTAATTCTTTAATTGATGAGAAAGCTTCACCCTGTTTTTTTGAACCATAGATGAATTTTTCAGAATCATAAAATATTTTTCCGAAATCTTCGAACCAACCTTTGTCCACTACAGGTCTATGAGTAAGAATAAGAGTTTTTGAATAGTTTAAATCTTTAACTACTTGCAAAGCAGATAGGGTTTTGCCAAAACGCATTTTTGCATTCCAAAGCATTTTTTTATTTTTCTTAAATTGCTTTTTAGTTATTTCAATTGCATCTAATTGTTCTGGTCTAAATACTATAGGGTTTTTATCATTAGTAATTTCATTTTGATTTAAAGATTTTCTTCCCTCTTTTACAGCTTTTATTGCATTTTGTACCGTTTTTAAGTCTGCAAAAAACCATTCGTTTGCTTTATTTACTGTGTCAAATATTTTTCGTTTAATTCCAGAGCGAAGTAGTACTTGATGTATTTCACTATCAGAAAAAGAATGTAATTTACCATCTTTCCCTAAATCAATTTTTTCAGTATAAAGTAATTCGTATTGAATTCCTGCAGTTTGAGTATATTGACTAATGCGTTTATTAGCTGCTTCTTTTAATTCATTACAATTAGGTAGCAAATTATCTTCATTTCCATAATATGTTGCTCCGCCAATTTTTAAGCAGTCTTTATGTGCATCATCATTTATACTAAAAACATAAATTAATTTTGAGTTAAATGTAGATTTATATTCCATAATTATTTTTTTATTAGTTCAATAAATTTTAATTTTCTACCTTTTTTACCAGTTTTAAGGTCTTTATTACTCCAATCTTTGATAAGAGAGTAAGTGCCGTTATGTTTATAAATATTTTCTTTCAAACATCCTTCACATTTTGAAATATTTATATTAACTTCACCGAATATAGAATGTGTTTCATTTTTGACATCTTTGCAGGTATTAGGTATTACACCTTTTAGTCCGTCCATCTGCCAAACATTCCACGAAATTATATATGCAATATATTGTATTGATTTGAGTAATGGCTCTCTACCAAATTTTAAAT
>JBDNHS010000521.1:0-4098 GCA_041688685.1 Kapaibacterium sp. (SeqCode) | reverse complement strand
TTTGATTATGGAAATAATATTAGAGGTATTGCTCAAAAGTATGGTGGAGTCAAAAACGCATTTGATTTCAAGGGATTTGTGCCAGAATTTATAAGACCATTATTTTGTGATGGAAATGGTCCTTTTAGATGGGTTGCATTATCTGGAAATCCAGATGATATTAAAGTAACTGATGACGCAATTATGAATTTATTTCCAGAAAATAAGTCAATGCATAGATGGATAGAAAATGCCCAATCTAGAGTGAAATACCAAGGTTTGCCATCAAGAATTTGTTGGTTGGGTTATGGAGATAGAAAAAAAGCAGGTTTGTTATTTAATGATTTGGTGCAATCTGGTAAGGTGTCTGCCCCTATTGTGATTGGTAGAGATCATCTTGATTGTGGTTCCGTCGCATCGCCTTATCGTGAGACTGAAGGAATGTTAGATGGCTCTGATGCAGTTGCTGACTGGGTACACATTAATTTTGCTCTTAATGCTATTGGTGGTGCTACTTGGGTATCATTACATCAAGGTGGAGGAGTTGGTATGGGATTATCTTTACATTCAGGTATGGTAGTAGTTGCTGATGGAACAGAAGATGCACACGGAAGATTATCAAGAGTACTAACTTATGATCCTTATATGGGTATTATTAGACACGCTGACGCAGGATATGATAGGGCAATTGCAAATGCTAAAAGTAATAATATTATATTACCAATGAACAAATAATTATGGTAAAAATTTTAATTTTAATTTTAAATATTTTAATTATAGCTAATAAACTAAATGCAAATGAGCCTCGATATTATTTCAGCCCTGGAGTTAAAATTGCCTATCAATTGGGTGATAATACTGGTGTTGTTTTTGGTTTTGATTCTAGTATTATGCGAACATTAAACAATTTACCTAATTATGGTGTTGTTACAAGTATTGATTTTTGCAATGGTAATACTAAAATTCATTTCGGAGCACAAGTAGCACATATTTTAGGAATAGATATTGGACCAACTATTTATATTACCAAAAAAAGTACAAATTTTGGATTTTCAACAGCTATATATGGGTTGTTATATTTCATTCCGTTTTTTGAATATACTAAAATATTTGGCGACGAAGATTTTTCATTAATCCAAAATGGTCTATTTTTGAAATATCCAATACCTACAGATGAAATTAAAGTTCGAATTGATCCTTAAGTTATATTATTTCTTTTAACAGTAACTAAACAAGGGATTTCACAACCCCTTGTTTATTAAACTAAATTTATACAATAATATTAAGTAATTTATTTTTTACAAAAATTATTTTTTTGGCTTCTTTACCTTCCATAAATTTAATAATATTCTCATTTTTGAGGGCAATGTCTTTGATTAATGCTTCTTCGATGTCCAAATCCACTTGCATTTTTGCTCTTACTTTGCCATTAACCTGTAAAACAAATTCTATATCTTTTTTAATAGTTTTATCTTCGTCAAATGACGGAAAAACTTCAAAAGCTATAGTTGTTTGATTCCCAAGATAATACCAAATCTCTTCACAGATATGTGGGGCAAATGGAGATAACAGTTTTATAAAATCTAATAATACAGATTTTGGTCTTGTTTCAAATTTATACATTTCATTAACAAAAATCATCATTTGAGATATAGCTGTATTAAAACTTAAATTCTCTATATCTTGTCCGACTTTTTTGATAGTTGAATGCAAAATAAACTCTTGTTCTTTATTAGCAGTATCATCAGAAATATTTTTGGATAATTTATAATTGCCATCATTTTCATCAATAAATAATCTCCAAACCCTTGCCAAAAATCTATTTATTCCCTCAATACCATTAGTGTTCCAAGGTTTGGCTGCTTCTAATGGTCCCAAAAACATTTCATATAATCTAAGAGCATCAGCACCATTTTCTTTTATTACATCATCAGGATTTACTGATTTACCTTCTGATTTCGACATTTTTTTTCCATCTTCTCTTAGAATTAATCCCTGATGAAATAATTCCGAAAAAGGTTCTGGAGTCGAAACAAATCCAAAATCAAATAACACTTTATGCCAAAACCTTGCATACAATAAATGTAAAACAGCGTGTTCTGCTCCGCCAATATATAAATCTACTCCAGAATCTCCCATCCAATAGCTTTCATTTTCATTAGAGGCGAAAACCTCACTATTTTTAGTATCAGTATATCGTAAATAATACCAACAAGAACCTGCCCATTGAGGCATGGTATTAGTTTCAAATTTTGCTTTTTTCCCTGTTTCTGGGTCTATAAAATTAACCCAAGATTCAACATTTGCAAGTGGAGATTCACCAGTACCTGCAGGTTTGTAATCTTGTACATCGGGTAATACTAAAGGCAGTTCATCTTCATTCAAAGCTCTTCTGGTACCATCTTCAAAAAACATAATTGGTATAGGCTCACCCCAATATCTTTGTCTCGAAAATAGCCAATCTCTCAATCTGAATTGTACTTTGCGTTTACCAAGATTATTTTCTTCTAACCAATCTATAACCTTTGCTTTTGCTTCATTAGTATGTAATCCATCAATACTAAAATCACAAGTTTCAGAATTTACGGCATAACCATACTCAGTAAATGCTTCATTATCAATATTAGTTTCTACCTTAGAATCTTTAGAGACAACGGGTAATATTTTTAATTTAAATTCTTTTGCAAATTCATAATCTCTTTGGTCGTGAGCAGGAACAGCCATAATTGCACCTGTCCCATAACTTACCAATACATAATCAGATATAAGAATTGGAATTTTTGCATTATTAGCTGGATTGATTGCAAAAGAGCCAGTGAAAACACCAGTTTTGTCTTTATTTAATTCACTTCTTTCCAAATCACTCTTGAACGCAGCTTGTTTGATATATTCATTAGCTCTTTCGCTATTTTCATTGGTAATTAATTTATTTACTAATTGATGCTCTGGTGCTATTACCATATATGTTGCACCAAAAATAGTATCTGGTCTTGTAGTATAAATTCTTAATTTTTCTACTATTCCCTCAATTTGAAAATCAACTTCTGCACCTTCACTTTTGCCAATCCAATTTTTTTGCATATCCATTGTTGATATGGGCCATTTTACTAAATCCAAATCATCTAACAATCTATCTGCATATTCAGTTATTCTTAGCATCCATTGACGCATTGGTCTTCTTTCTACTTCGTAACCTTTTTGTTTCCATTCATCTATTTCTTCATTTGCAAGAACAGTACCCAAAGCCTCACACCAATTTACTGGAATCATTGCAATGTAAGCAAGCCTAAATTTGTCTTGATATTCTTGAATTTCCAATTCGTTTTTTAATTCAGATGGAATAGGTAGTTCATCAATATTTTTTGCAGTTTGTTCTTCTTTATCGTAATAACTATTATAGATAGTCAAAAACATCCATTGTGTCCATTTATAATATTCTGGGTCTGTTGTATTTACAATATTATCCCAATCATAACTAAATCCAATAGATTTTAATTGTCTTGTGAAATTCTCAATATTTTTTGCAGTTGCTATTTCGGGGTGAATTCCCGTTTTCATAGAATATCTTTCGGTCGGCAAACCAAATGCATCAAACCCCATTGGGTGTAATACATTAAATCCTTTCATTTTTTTGTATCTGGCTACTATATCTGTTGCAGTGTATCCTTCTGGGTGACCAATATGCAAACCAGTCCCTGATGGATAAGGAAACATATCCAAAACATAATATTTGGGTTTATCATAATTTATTTCAGTTTTAAAGGTTTTATTCTCATCCCAAAACTCTTGCCATTTGGGTTCAATCGATTCAAAAGGATAACCAGCCATTTTCTTTTCGTAAAATTAATTTTAAAATATCCTCAAAATTAAGAAAAACATTGTAATTATTATCTACAAAGTTATTAATGTTTACTTTTGTTAATTTAAATTTAAATTTATTATAATCCAATGAACTTGTAGAATATTAACCAATAAAGTAGTAAAAATTATTTAATTGAATAATCTTATACATTTTATTAAATTATAATAAATAAAAATAACTTAAAAAATACTTTAACAAAATGCTGTAAATATATATATGACAAAGGGATAAATCAAAGCACAACTTAAGACTATTTT
>JBDNHS010000520.1:0-2297 GCA_041688685.1 Kapaibacterium sp. (SeqCode) | reverse complement strand
GGATGCAATAGCTTTTAGTCAAGTGTCTGGTTTTCCGAAGTTCATAGTAGGTACAAATTCAAGTAAAACTGTAGAATTGCGATTTAAACCAAATAAAGTAGGGTTACATCAAGCAAAAGTTCATATTGTTACTCAAACTGAAACACTTATACAAAACATTATCGGAACAGGATTTCAGCCAACGATACAAATAGTAAATGATTTGATTGACTTTGGTGATATTGATATTTTTTCTGCGAAAGATACTCTGCAAGCAATTACTATTAAAAATATTAGTAATGTAGATATTGATATTAAAAATTCTTATCATTCTGGACCCAATGACAAAGATTTTTCGACTTTACAAGGTGGTGGAGCATTCAAACTTCTCGCTGGTACTACTGCCAAACTTGATATGAGGTTTTTGCCCACAAGTGTAGGTCGCACCAGTGGAACATTGATGTTTGAATATGATGGAGTAGGCAGTCCTGCCGTAGTGCAACTTTTCGGAGCTGGTGTTGGCGGTCAAGCATTGATGAAATTAGACTCAATCGAAACTAAAACAAGTACAATTGTAGAGTATCCAGTAAAACTTACTTTGGATGGTAAGGTATTAAAATCAGGTGCTACAGCAGTGAATTTTGATTTAACTTATAATAACACTTTGCTTTATCCAATGGAAAATTATTCGTTGACAAATGAGAATGGTTATACAACTATAAAATTCATAAATGTACCATTAACTACAGACCCAATCCAAATTTTACAAACATTGAGATTTAAAACAGGTCTTGGAAATGCAATCGAAACGCCATTAACAATAGGTAATTTTGAGCTAATTGGCACAGTAGAAGAAGTAGATATAACCTTATTTGACGGACACTTATTATTAACTGATGTCTGCTACGATGGTGGCGTGCGTTTGCTAAACCCCAACTCACAAATCACAATGTCAAGAATTTCGCCAAACCCAGTAGATAGCAAAATCACAATAGATTTGACGCTCATCGAAATTGGCAAAACTGAAGTAGCAATTTACAATCTTATGGGCGAAAAAGTAAAAACGATTTTCTCAAAAGAAATCACCGAAACAGGCAATATTTCAATAAATTCAGAAATATCGGATTTAAGTAATGGTCAGTATGTAGTAGTATTTACGACTCCAACATATACCGAAAGGAGCAATATTCTAATTTTAAAGTAAAAAATATAATAACAAAAAATATAATAACAAAAAATATGATAAAAAAATTAATCACAACTCTGATAATATTACTATTTGCTATTAACATTACATTTGCTCAAAAAGTCAATGAAAATAATTCAAAATATGGCGGTTATATTGGTTTTAATCTAAATTCTCATGCTGCAAATTTTACCAAACTCCCTGGTATTCCTAACTGTTGCCCAAGATTTGAGGAAGGTAGCGGAACAGGATTTAATTTAGGTGTTTTGTATGAATATAAAATTGCTGATGACTTTTGGATAGGTACTCGATTGGGTATTATGACTTTAGATGGAATCCTAACAAAAACAGAAACTACTACTCTAAATACAGATAACGGCTCTATTGCCGGAGAATTTGAACATAAAGTCGAAAGTAGTTTTATGAATATTGGGTTTGAACCAAGTTTAATTTATAATCCATTTGGAGCTTTATTTTTGAATGTTGGCGGTAGAATTGGAAGTAATTTATCAAATACTTATAGTCAGGCGGAGACTATCGTTAGCCCTGCTGGTCAAGGAACTTTCATTGATGAAAATGGAATTGATACAAAAAAAAGGACACGAAATGAAAATTCTGGTGATTTACAGGATGTAAATGCTCTACAATTTGGGTTAATTTTTGGTTTAAATTACGAACTACCGTTAAATAAAAGTAACAGTTTACGATTAAGTCCAGAAATTTCATATTATTTGGGAATGACAAATATGGTGCAAGATAGCACTTGGCAAGTCAATAGCTTACGTGGCGGAATTGCAATAAAATATGTACCAACCGAAGCAATTGAATTGCAAGAAATATTTGAGAAAAAATATGAAATTGATACTATTAAAGTGCTAAGTGATTTAGTAAAAAACAATCAAATAAAATTAGGCACAGAAAAGACACAAATTACTATAAATGAGGAAGATAATAAATTAATTTCAACTGAATTAATTAAAAGAACTGACACATTATTAATTCCAATATTTTACAAATTAAGTGGTGATATTACTGCTGTTGGGGTAAATTCTAATAACCAAGAAATAGAAATACCGCAAATTAAAATTGAAGAATTTATTTCAAATAGATTGGATCCACTATTAAATTATAT
>JBDNHS010000519.1:0-14428 GCA_041688685.1 Kapaibacterium sp. (SeqCode) | reverse complement strand
TATTATCAATTAAATCGCCACCATAACTCCATAAGAAAGTTACAATTTTTTTGTATAATCTATGGGCATCTGGACCATTTACTCCAAATCCATTTATGCCTTTAGCTTTCATTGCTTTGGAAGCAGTCAATAAATCTTCAAAAGTTTGAACACTATTAATGGATAAATTAATAGAATTTAAAAGTGATTTATTATAAAACAATACCCTCGTATCCACATACCAAGGAAGTGCATAAATTTTATTATTATAGAGGCAAGGTCCTTGCGAGAATTTAACGAAATTATCAAAATTGACTTCGTTTCGATTTAATTCTTTTAACACTTTTGATGATGAGAATTGTGCGACCCAATCAGAACCTAATTCGACTACATCTGGCTCAATATTAGCATTAAAGGCAGCAAACAACTTTATTTTACCGTCTTTCCAACTAAGTTCAGTAGTTCGCACTTTACATTTGAATTTTTTTTCAAATTTAGTAAGTATTTCATCAAGTACTTTTTTTTGATTTGGTTCGCTTTGGAAGTGCCAGAAATCAATTACATTTGGTTCAAATTCTTTATTATTACAAGAGAGTACAAACAAAAACATTAAAATACTAAAGTATTTTAATGTTTTGAAAGTGTATTTTGATATTATATTTGAATATATCATCTAATTATCGTGTCATTTCTATCAGGACTTGTAGATATAATAGTTACTTTGGCATCAACGAAATCTTCAATATATTTGATATATTCTTTTACTTCGTTAGGTAATTTCTCATAAGTTGTAATTCCATTTAGAGAAGTATTCCAACCCTTAAAAGTTATATATTCTAAATCAATTTTAGTATCCATATTTAAATTAGCTGGGAAAGATTTCATCTTTTTGCCGTTAATTGTATAACCAATACAAATTTTAAGTTCGTCAAAATTATCCAAAACATCTAATTTGGTAAGTGCAATATCTTCGATTCCATTTATCATCACAGAATACTTTAGAGCTACTAGATCTAACCAACCACATCTACGTGGTCTTCCCGTAGTGGCTCCGAATTCATTACCTTCTTTTCTTAATTTTTCACCAATTTCATCATTTAATTCAGTTGGGAAAGGTCCATTACCAACTCTTGTCGAATATGCCTTAACTATACCAATAATTTTATTGATTTTTGTAGGTGGCAAACCTAAACCAGTACAAGCACCACCAGAAGTTGGATTAGAACTTGTAACGAATGGATAAGTACCGTGGTCTAAGTCCAACAATGCTCCTTGAGCACCTTCAACAATAATTTTTTTGCCTTCTTTTACTGCTTCATTAATCAATAAAGTAGTATCAGTAACATAAGGGTCAATTAATTTATCAAATTCTAAATAAGTTTCAACTAATTCTTCTACATTAATTTCAGTTTCACTGTAGATTTTGGTAAGTATATTGTTGTATTCTTCGAGTGAACTTCTTAATTTTTTTTCAAATTCTACTCTATCCAATAAATCTACGATTCTTATACCGCTTCTTTTTGCTTTGTCAATATATGAAGGTCCAATTCCTCTGCCAGTAGTACCAATTGCATTTTCATTACTTGATTTTTCACGCACTTGGTCAAGTAACTTATGATATGGCATAATAAGGTGAGCTTTGTGGCTGATAAATAGTCTATCTTTAACTTCTATACCATTTTCTTTAAGCATTGCTATTTCTTGCATCAAAGCAACGGGGTCAATCACAACGCCATTACCAATAATACATTTTACGCCTTCGGTAAGAATACCAGAAGGAATTAAATGTAATACATATTGCTTGCCATCGATAACAATAGTATGTCCTGCATTTGCCCCACCCTGATAACGAGCAACGATATCAGCTTTGGTAGCTAATAAATCTACTATCTTACCTTTACCTTCATCACCCCATTGAGCACCAACTATTAGACTTACACTCACTGACTTACCTTTACTTTATTAATCTTTAATATTTTGTAAACTTATAAATACTAAATTAAATAATCTTATTATAAAAAAAAAGAACTCCAAGCATATTTTATTGCTTGGAGTTTAAATTAAGCAAAATTATACTAAATTAAAATATCATTAATACTATTATAATTTTTAAATACTTTATTTAAGCCAGTCATTATCAATAATTTTTCAATTTTTTGATTTGCACCAACTAAAACTAATTCGATATTATGTTTTTTAGAAGTTGCTAATGCACTCGCTAACATACCAAGACCAGAACTGTTCATTACATTTACATTAGTCAAATCAAGAGCAAATACTTTTAGATTTGCATCTTTATTTTCTGCTAATTTATTAAATAATGAAGTTAATAATATAGTTTCTTCACCACCCAAAACATTTTCTGGTAAAGACACTGAAATTATATTTTCATTAATTGTTGTGTAGTTGAATGACATAATTAGCTTTAAATATATATAAAATTATGTAAAATTAATGTAAAATTACAATTGAAAATATCTAATAGATATTAAGATTTAGATAATTTCAATTTTCCATCATTTTTATGGTAGTAATTTTCAGAATACCAAATAACAAATGAAGAAGCGATATAAACTGAAGAATATGTACCGAAAATAATACCTAATACCATTGTAAATGCGAAACCAAACAACACGGGTCCGCCTAAGAATGATATTACTAATAATACCATTAAAGTAGTTCCGACAGTATTAACAGTTCTACTCAAAGTTTCATTGATGCTCATATTTACTAATTTAGGTAAATCCATTCCTTTGTGTAATTCTAAGTTCTCTCTTACCCTATCAAATACAATCACTGTATCATTGATTGAATAACCTATAACTGTTAGAATACCAGCCAGAATTGAAGCATCTACTTCTAAGTTAAATAATCCAAGATTATTTAATAATACTAAAGTAGTGAAAGTCAAAACCAAATCATGAATCAAAGCAACGATAGCAGCAATACCGAATCTGAATTCGAAACGGAATGCGATATATAACAATATACCAATTGAAGCTAAAATTACAGCGAATAATGCTTGAGTTCTCATTTCGTCACCAACTTTTGGTCCGATTTTATCAACTTTAAGAACAGTCATTTTATTATTAGGAAACTTAGCAATTAAAGTTTCTTTTAATTTATCAGAATAATCATCTCCGGTTCCTATTCTCATCAAGAACTGATTATCTTCGCCAAAAGATTTAATCTCTATACCACCGATATTTGCATTAGCGGCAGCTTTTCGTAGGTCTTCTGTTGAAATAGTCTTTTCAAAAGCAACGGCAACTTCCGAACCGCCCGTAAAGTCAATACCATATTCAGGAGGAGAAACCAATAAACTTGTTAATCCCACGATTGTTAAAACAATAGTCAAATAAAAGAAAGTCATTCTTTTACCGACAAAATCTATTTGTGTTTTATTAAAAAATTGCATTTTATTTTACCTTCTATCTAAATTTCTTTTATTTATATAAATACTTATTTGTTAAATACTAAAGATTGAAATGAGAATATAACTCTTGGTATAACTCTCAAATTAACTTAGTATGTTTTAGCCATTATTTTTAGGTTGACCAAAATTAAATGTAGTAGCACCATTAGAAATAAGTATTTCTATTAGAGAACGTGAAACTACCAATGCTGTGAATAATGTAGTAAAGATACCAATCATTAGAGTTAAAGCAAACCCTTGGATAGTACCAGAACCCATATAGAATAAAATAAATGCCGTAATCAAAGTAGTAACGTTAGAGTCAATAATCGCAGAGAAAGCTTTTTTGTAACCTTCGTCAATGGAAGCTCTAAGAGTTCTACCTTTGCTTAACTCATCTCTAATTCTTTCAAAAATCAAGATATTTGCATCAACAGCCATACCTATTGTTAATATTACACCAGCAATACCAGGTAAAGTAAGTGTACCTTTTAATGAAGCAAGTATTGAAATTATTAAAAACACATTTAATAATACTGCAAAATCGGCAACCATACCACCTTTTGCATAATACATCGCCATAAAAATAACAACTATCAACGCAGCAAAAATACTTGCATTAAAACCAGCATTAATAGAATCTTCACCTAATGAGGCTCCAACAATTCTTTCTTCTACAATTTTAACTGGAGCTTTTAATGCACCGGCTTTAAGAACGATTTCTAATAAATTAGCTTCTTTTGCATTTGCCATACCAGTAATTTGAGAACTACCACCAGTAATTTTATTTTGTACATTTGGAGCAGAATAAACTCTACCATCTAATACGATTGCAATTCTTTTACCGATATTGGCACCAGTAATTCTAGCCCATTTTTCAGAACCTTCTGCATTCATTGACATTTGAACAACCCAAGCGTTAGAAGTTGGGTCAACATTTTTGTTTGCATTTGTAATTACATCACCAACTAATTCTGATTCAGATTTTAATACATACAAATCTAACATTTCAAATTTAGCACCTTTTTCAGTTTTCATTTCATTACCTTTTGCAGATAATGCAATTTCCAAATCAGATGGGATTAATACTTTTACTTCTGGTCTGTTTAAGATTTCATAAAATTTATCAATTGAATCTTTAGGTATTTGGAAAATATAATTACCTTTTGGTAAATTTTCGACTACATAATCAACTGGTTGTAATTTTTGGTTTTCGCCAGCAGAGAAATAAGTTATAAATAATGAAGTGAATTTGTGATCATTTTTATATTTTTTTCTTGCGTCATCATCAGACAAACCTTCGTAAGGATTATTTGGATTTTTCTTTTTGGTAGTGTCTGCTTTTGTAGAATCATTTTTAGCAACATTTGTTGTATCAGCTTTTGCTACATCACTCGTTGCTACTTTAGAAGTAGTGTCTGCCATTGTAGTATCAGCAACTACAACTTCGACTTTGTTACTTCCCTTTTTAGCTAACATTTTATCAATTTTTTGAAAAACATTAACTATCTCATCGCTATTTCTTAATAATTTGAATTCCAAACGAGCAGTAGTTTGTAATAAATTACGCATTTCAGTTTCGTCTTTTACTCCAGGTAATTCTAACACGATTCTGTTTGTACCTTGTGCTTGGATATTTGGCTCAGCCACACCATATTTATCGATACGTTGTCTGATTACTTCTTGCGCTTGTTCGATAGCAGAAGCAGCATCATTTTTCAATTTCTCAATAATTTTTTCTTCAGTAACTTCTCTCAAATCCCCGATATCATAATAAGAGATTAAAGATTTACCTTTAGGTCTTGCAATAGCATTGAAATTTTTAAGGAATAAATCAAAAGTTGCTTCATCAGAGTTCAAAACATCTTTTTTAGTTTTTTCGATTACTTCCATAAAGGTTTCGTCTAAAGTTTCTTTTTGTGCAGACTCTTCTAATAATCTAACGATATCTACCTCGAGTGTAACATACATACCACCTCTTAGGTCTAATCCTAACTTTATGCTACTTTCCTTTGCATTAGATAATTTATCGCCATAAGCGGCTTTAAATCTATCCATAATGGCTAGGGATTCTGCAGGTGTGTTTGCATTTCTTGCTTGACTATAAGCTTCTGCTTTTAGACCTTCCAATCTATTTACTTCAAATGTTGGGTACAATGACCATAATGCTGCCAAGATTGGGATTATAATTACAGCATATTTGCTAAGATTTTTATTCAACTCATCCTCCGAGCATTCGCTCTTAAAATATAATTTTATAATTTTAGATATAATTTTCGTAAAATCGTATTTAATACAAACACTAATATAATTGTATTTAATAAAATTACCAAAAATATTTAATTATAACAACACAATTTCGTAAAATAATTCAAATTTTATTTTAATAATTGATTTTTTTGATGAAAATTCATAATTAATAAAATTATTTAATTTAAATTTATTAATTTTGGAAAAATAAAATATATTCATATTATAATTTCTAATGTTATTTTTAATGTCTTTTTTTAATTAAATAATAAGAATTTATAATTCATAATTCAAACAAAGTTTATGTTACAAAATAAGATTCCTCGTAAATCTAAGATTTTATGTACTATCGGTCCAGCTGTCGAAGGCGTGGATAATTTAGTGAAATTAATCAATGTTGGTATGGACGCTGCAAGACTGAACTTCTCTCACGGCTCACACCAAATGCATCTTGAATCAATTAAACAACTTAGAACTGCCTCTGATATTACTGGTAAGCCTATCCCAATTTTACTTGACTTACAAGGTCCCAAAATTAGAGTTTCTAAATTTGAAAAGGGTGAAGCAACTTTAATTGATGGTGGTGATTATATAATTTCTACTGCCGAAGGCAAATTAGGAAATGATGAAATTGGTTATACTAATTATAAGCCATTGAGTAAGGAAGTTAGAGTTGGTAATACTATCTTACTTGATGATGGTTATATTATTCTTAATATTGTCAAAATTAATGGTGAAGAAATTCACACAAAAGTAATTAAAGGTGGTGCATTAAAGAATAATAAAGGTATTATCGTACCTGGGCAATTACTTTCAGCTCCATCGTTAAGCGAAAAAGACTTAGCAGATTTAAAATTCGGACTGGATAATGGTGTTGATGCCGTGGCATTATCATTCGTAAGGTCAAAAAGAGATATTATTGAATTAAAAGCTGTAATGAAAATTTACGGTCGTGAAGTGCCGATTATTGCAAAGATCGAAACAACTGAAGCATATAAATTATTAGATGAAATAATAATGGAGTGTAATGCAATAATGGTGGCAAGAGGTGATCTTGGATTAGAGATGCCGGCTGAGATGGTGCCGCTGGTTCAAAAAGAAATTATTGCCAAATGTAATAAATATGGTAAACCTGTTATCACAGCAACACAAATGTTGGAATCTATGATTCAAAATCCAAGACCTACAAGAGCAGAGGCAAGTGATGTTGCGAATGCTGTTTTGGACGGTTCGGATTGTGTTATGTTAAGTGCTGAAACCTCTGTCGGGAAATATCCTTTTGAGTCTGTTAACTATATGTCAAAAATTATTGAAAATATAGAAACTGCATATCCTTACTATAAATCAGGATTTGATCATCAGTCAAATGAGCACGAAAAAATTTCAGATTCCTTGGGTAAGGCTGCAACAGTAATTGCAGAAAGAATTAACGCTTCTGCAATTGTAACTCTTACAAGCTCCACTTATACTGCAAAAAACATTGCAAATTATCGCCCTAAAATGCCAATAGTTGCAATGACTGACGACACACATATTTGGAGAAGACTATCTTTTGTATGGGGTGTTACACCGATTTTAGTGAATGAAATTCATAATGTTGATGATATTTTCGAATCACACATAAATCAACTTATTGCATTAGACTTCATCAAACACGGAGATAATGTTGTATTTGTTGCTGGATTATCGGATAACAAACTCAACCCACAAAATATGATAAAAATATACGCAGTTTAGATTTGAATTAATTAAAACACACATTTTTTAAAGCCCTAAGATTGATTTCTTTGGGCTTTTTTTTTGTTGTGAGATAAGTTTACAACCTTGATTGATAAGAAAATAAACATGTGAATATGGCTTTGAAAGCTGCCTAAAATATTATTTATGAAGCATATCTTATATTAAAGTAAGACACAATTGAATTACGTCTCTTCATTAGAAAAAAACAAATACATAGAAGACGACCCGCCGGTCGTCTCTACAATTAGAAAATAAATCACTAAAACCTCATTATATTTCATTTATTTTTAAAATTTCTATTAACCGTAGGGTAAACCTTACGGTTGATTTGAATTCTAAAACAAGAGTAATTGAGTGCAGTTTATGGTGTATTTAAGAAACCACCTCGTCATTGATTGGAATTTAAGAAAAGAGTATAAATATTAATGCTTAAATGATAAAATAGTTTTGATACCCCACCCTAGCCCTCACCAAATCATAGATTTAGGGAGGGAATTTAAGATGAGGAAGACGACCCGCCGGTCGTATCTACAATTGTAAAAATATCAACAGATGAAGGATTAGAAATACGACCCGCCGGTTGTGAATACAATTAAAGAAATGAAGATTCGGACTAAATCAACAAAAAAAAAGGACAAGTCGCTTGACTTGTCCTCGAAAAAATACTTTTGATTGCCCA
This sequence comes from Kapaibacterium sp. (SeqCode), assembly GCA_041688685.1. Taxonomy (GTDB): domain Bacteria; phylum Bacteroidota; class Ignavibacteria; order Kapaibacteriales; family UBA2268; genus JBDNHS01. Next base: position 6,365 of record JBDNHS010000519.1, on the reverse strand, counting down.
ATTATATTTTGTTTTATATTTTTTTTTATATTTTTTTATATATTTTTTTATGAGTTCAATCTTTCTTGAGCATCAACAACAGCAATGGCTGCCATATCTAATATCTCATTTAGGTCTGAACCATATTGAAGAATATGAGCTGGTTGGTCAGTGCCCAAAAGTACTGGACCGATAATATTGGTGCCATCAATTTTACTTAATATTTTGTAAGCAATATTTGATGCATCTAAATTAGGGAAAATTAATATATTAGCTCTACTGGTCAAACTACTAAATGGAAATTCATCTTCGATAATACTATAATCCATAGCAGTCGAAGCTTGCATCTCACCATCAACAATCAAGTCTGGTGCTTTTTGTTTGATTATTTGCAATGCTTTACGCATTTTCTCTGGAGATGGTCCCTTAGCCGAACCAAAGTTACTATAGGATAACAGAGCAACTCGTGGCTCAATATTAAAGTTTTTGGCAAATTTGGAAGCTTGAATTGCAATATCAGCTATAAATTCTGGACTAGGGTCGATATTCACAGTTGTATCTGACAAAAAGTAAGTTTTAGATTTTGTAGATACAATATACAAACCAGAAACCGTAGAATAATTATTATCTTTTCCGATTACTTCTAATACTGGTTTTAATGATTTTGAGTAATTTGCAGTTAATCCAGTCAACAAAACGTCAGCTTTTTTGTTTTTGACCATAATTGCAGCAAAAGTATTTTTGTTTTCTGTTATTTGCTCTTTTGCTTCAATCCTTGTCATTCCTTTTCTTTGTCTAATTTCAAACAAATTATCAGCAAATTCTAATGTATCAATGTAGTTGTGTGGATCAATTATTTCAATACCTTCGAGATTATATCTATAATTTGATGCAATCTCTCTTATTGAAGCTTCATTACCGATTAGAATTGGTTTTGCAATTTTATCTTCTACCAAAACTTGTGCAGCTTTGATAATTTTTGAATTTTCACCCTCTGGGAATACAATTCTTTTAGGTTTACTTTTTGCTTTTTTGACAATTAGAGGCATAAATGACCTTGATCTGCCCATTCTGATATCTAATTGTTGGATATATTCTTCAAAATTTTCAATGGGTTTACGAGCAACACCAGTCTCCATTGCAGCTTTTGCAACAGCAGGAGCGACACTGGTCAATACTCTTGGGTCAAATGGCTTAGGGATAATATAATCTCTGCCAAAAGATAATTTTGTTAATCCATAAGCTTTTTTTACGTTATCAGGCACATCTTCTCTTGCTAATTCAGAAATTGCTTTAGCAGCTGCAATTTTCATTTCTAAATTGATTGACCTTGCGTGAACATCAAGAGCACCTCTAAAGATAAAAGGAAAGCCTAAGACGTTATTAACTTGGTTAGGATAATCAGATCTACCTGTTGCCATAATTATGTCTTTACGAGCTTCTATAGCTTCAGGATATGTAATTTCTGGGTCAGGGTTTGCCATTGCAAATACGATTGGGTCCGATGCCATTGACTTAATCATATCTTGTGTAAGGATATTTTTTACAGATAATCCGACAAAAACATCTGCACCAACAAGTGCATCCGCAAGAGTTCTGCATTCTGTTTCATTTGCAAACATTTCCTTGAATTCATTCATCGAATTAGTACGACCTTTATAAATGACACCTTTAGTGTCGCACATCAATACATTTTTTTTGTCAACACCCAAGGCAACGTAAAAATTAGAACAAGCAATGGCTGCTGCACCAGCACCATTTACTACCATTTTTACTTCATTAATTTTTTTTCCAGCTAATTCCACTGCATTTAATAATGCTGCACCACTGATAATTGCTGTGCCGTGTTGGTCATCGTGGAAAACAGGAATATCTAATCTTTTTTGTAATTCTTTCTCAATATAAAAGCATTCAGGGCTTTTGATGTCTTCTAAATTAATACCACCGAAAGTAGGAGCCATAACTTCACAGACTCTAATAATTTCGTCAGGGTCTTTGGAATTTAATTCAATATCAAAAACGTTGATATCTGCAAAAACTTTAAATAACCCAGCTTTACCTTCCATTACAGGCTTACTTGCTTCTGGACCTATATCTCCCAAACCTAATACAGCAGTTCCGTTACTAATAACAGCTACAAGATTGCCTTTTGCAGTATAATCATAAACCTTGCTTTTATCTTTTTCTATAGCCAAACAAGGGACGGCAACCCCTGGCGTATAAGCCAGAGATAAATCTCTTTGAGTTACAAAAGGTTTTGAAGGGATTATTTCTATTTTACCTGGACTTGGATACTGATGATAGTCAAGTGCGTCATTGTCACTGATATTTGAATTCATTGTTTATTGCCAACTTAATTACTAATAAATTATTTTTCTTATAGGATGAAAATATCATTATAAGACAATAATAGTTGATTTATATTTTCAAATGTATAATTAGGCTTATAATAATTTTCAAAATTTAGTGATTTTGATTGAGATATGTGACTATAAATTTTACTAAACCTTTCGAAAACTATATCTAATTCAGAGCTTTTGTTTTTGTATTCTTGCTCAAGAGTAGTTTCAGTTCCAATAAAAATTGTCGTACTGCCTATAATATTGCCAGGGATAATATCTGTAACCGAATCGCCAATGGTAAATAATTGATTTGGAGATATATTGTTAGAAGTTAGATGGTCTGAAGATAAATGATTGGGAAAATTATAATCAAATTTCAATTCATCTAATATCTCAACAAACATTTCTAATTCTGGCTTTCTTCGTGGATTATTTTCGGTGGCTAAAGCAGTGCAATACTTAATTATATCAAAGCTATGATTTGTATTTGATTTTAGTTGTTCTTGCATAAAATTATGCAGATTAATCAAATCAAGCTCAGTCATTATTTTTTTGCCCACACCCTGCTGATTAGTTACAACAGTTGTAATGTATTCATCGCGTTTCAAATTACTAAACAACTCAAAAAAACCATCATTAAATATAAACTGATTGGTTTCTTTGACATAATCCCCAAAAAGTCTATTATTTATAACTCCATCTCTGTCAAAAAATACTAATTTCATTTGGATTGAATAAATAGATTGAACTGAAAAAATTGATTAGGTTGATTAAAATTCGTAAAATAAGCGAAAAGTGAGTTTAGTTAAAAAATATAAAAACTAAAGATAGTAAAATCACTAAAAATACTAAATACCTAAATCATCTAAGATTTTTTGTAGATCTGTATAAACTCTATCCCACGAGAGATTATCTTGTATATGCGCTTTAGCATTAATACTTATATCTTCATATTGTTCTGGATTTTTGAGAACTTGAATACATTTATCAGCCATTTCGTCATCATTATTAGCTAATAACAAATTGATGTTATCTTTTCCATTGATGCCCTGATTTCCAATAGGCGTAGTAATCACAATACAGCCACTTGCCATTGCTTCAATAATTTTATTTTGAATCCCCGAACCACCATAATGTGGGTGAACAAATAAAAGATTAGATTGATAATAATCTTTTACATCTTTTACATTTTCGTAGATTTCTATATTTTTACTCTTTAGAGACTTTATATAACTATTTGCATGTTTACCAACAATTTGCAGCTTTATACTTGGGTCAAATTCTATCACTTTTGGAAGTATCTTTTCTACAATTCTACGTATCATTAATTCATTGGCATAAACGTCCAATTTACCAACAAAAATTATGTTTTTTCTTTCAAAATAATTTGAAGATTGGTAATTTTCAATATCAGTACCATTTGTAAGTGATTTATAATTTTTATAATTACTACCATTTTTCATACTTTTAATATCGAAATCACTTACGAGTGTAGTAACATCAAAATAATTGACAATATTAGGCTCAAATTTCTCTAATGTTTTGGATTCCCAGAATCTTACTAATTTCTGCAGTATATTTTTGGAATTTTTGAAAGACCTGTGCATATAAACTCTACGACAATCTTCGGCAATAAGCATTTTTTTAATGCTTTTTCCTTGTAGTTTAGATTTTTGGTCAATCAATTCCAAAGTTTTTTTATTTGCAATATAATTCGCTGTTCGCATAAAAAAAGATACAACTAAATCAACGTCATTATTTTTGATATAATTATTTACTGCATCTTGAAATTCTGAATTATAATAGAAGCTGATTTCTAATGGAACAAATTTTAGTACACCCAAAGCAGAATACAAGCCCTGACTTACTGCATTTAATTTAAAATAAGTAACATCAACGCCAATCTCTTTTAGCTGGTCCAAAATCTCTGAATTATAGTCACTGCCGTGATAAAAAGCCAATAACTTAACATTATACTTAGTACATAAATACTTAAGTAAATGAAAAGACTTGAGCCTATCACCACCAATTAATGGAAGCGGATATCTCGGAGCCAAAAATAATATTGTCTTTTTATTATTCATTATAGCAATATACTACAATTTTTACATTTTATTAATTTTAAAAAAAAATATTTCCAAATTTACCTAAATAATCAATTAATTTCAATAAAACCATTAAATATTATACCAGATATATAAACATCTTGTATATGGTTAACACCAAAATGATAAAATAAGTCTAAATAATTGTCAATATCCAACACTAAAAAATCAGCTTTTTTCTCAACTTCAATGGAGCCAACTTTATCCGACAATCTTAAAGAATAAGCCGAATTTAATGTAGCAGCAGTTAGACACTCTTCTGCCGACATATTCATATTTATTGCTGCCAGATTCATTATAAATTGCATATTTTCAGTATAGCAAGACCCTGGATTACAGTCTGTTGCTAAAGAAACTATTACATTGCTTTCTATTAATTTTCTTGCCGGAGCATAAGGCAATCTAATAAAATATGCAGTACCGGGTAATAAATTAGCTACAGTTTGATTTTTGTAAAGTGATTTTATACTTTCATCAGAAATATATAACAAATGGTCAACAGAAACTGCCCCTTTATTTGATGAGTATCCCGCTGCTTCTACATTTGCCAATTCATCACAATGTGCTTTTATTGGTAGTCCAAGTGATAAAGACTTATCAAAAATCTTTTCAGCATCAGCATTAGTAAAATAGCCTTCATCAATAAAAATATCACAATAATCGGCTAAATTATTTTCAACAATATAAGGCAACATTTCATCAGTAATAATTTTTATGTATTTTTCTCGACCTTCTGTGCTATTTTTATATTCAGCTGGAAAATCGTGTGCACCCATAAAAGTAGAAATAACATTTATATCCAAATCATTATCATTCAATATATGTTTTATATTTTGAATTGCTTTGAGTTGTTTTATTTCACCTTCAAAATCAAGCGAATATCCTGATTTTATCTCGATTGTTGTCGTTCCATATCCTATCGCACTTTCTAATAACTTAATTCCGTTTTTTGTCAATTGCTTAATACTTGCATTTCTTGTTGCTCTGACAGTTGTTTGAATGCCGCCGCCACTTTGAGCAATTTCTTTATAAGAGGCACCAGCTAATCTTTTACCAAACTCTTCACTTCTATCACCAGCAAAAACGATATGAGTATGTGAATCTACGAACCCAGGGACGATAGTTTTGCCAAAAAGGGATTTCGTGTTTTTGATATTCAGTTGATTATCTGCAATAAATTTATAAGCATCATTTGTTGTACCGACAAATCTAAACTTATCATCAAATACAATTGCACCATCTTCAATTACATTTATATTATTCATATCCTTACCGAATTTGAATAACTGTTTTTGATTATCTATACAAACTAAGGTACTTATATTTTTAAAAAGATTCATTTATCTATTTTTGTATTATTTCTTAAGTTGTTTTAAGAGAGTTATTTCAAGTAATTTATTTAAGAATGTTCATTTTACAAATATTCATTCTTGTTTTGCAATTTTAATTCAGATACAATTTTTTTGACATCTTGCGCTTTATCTTTCGGACAAATCATAATTACATCATCTGAATTTACAATTATAAGGTCATCAATACCAACGATAGCAATCATTTTGTCATTGGAATAATTATAGATGATATTACCTTTTGATTCAATAGTAAGATTATTCCCTTTGACAGCATTATCTCCGACTTTTTCTAAGTACTTCTCTACACTATCCCAACTCCCAAGATCGTCCCAATTAAAATTAGATTTAATTACATTTACATTTTTTGTTTTTTCTAATAATCCAAAGTCAATAGAAATATCGGGCATCTGGGCAAATAAATCAGAAGTAAGTTTTACTCCTTGCAAAAGACTATCTTGAGATGAAATAATCTCACACATAGAATTAATTTTGCCACCTACTTCAATCAAATTATTTTCTAATTCTTGATTAAAGTACTCTAAATTATAGAAAAACATCCCACTGTTCCATAAGAAATTACCTTGTGT
>JBDNHS010000518.1:0-1743 GCA_041688685.1 Kapaibacterium sp. (SeqCode) | reverse complement strand
ATTTAATAATGAATTAATATATTTTACCTTAATATCAGTGGGGAATATATTATGATACCCTTGCATTGCATCTCTTGGACATTCAGTGATTTGTATTTCTATCTCTTTCATCAAATTGTATTTTATCTTTATGTTCTTTAATTACTTTTATATTTGAGAACCAAGACGGTCAAGTCATCAAATTGATTTACATTCTGACTAAATGTTTGAATTGATGAAATAATTTCATTTCGTATATTTTCTGAATTTAAATAGGCTTTACTTTTGAATACCTTCATCAAATTTTCTTCTTCAAATTCTTCATTGTTTTTATTTCTTGCCTCTATAATACCATCACTTATTAATAATAAAACATCATTTTCATTTAGTGTGAACTTGTATTCCTCTAAATTATCTTGAAATAAATTATTATAATTCATACCCAACACTAATCCTTTGGGTGTAAGCTTCTCAATAGTTTGAGAATTAAATCTAAATAAATATAAAGGTATGTGTCCAGCTCTCGAATAATTACAATTTCCATTTAAAATATTGATTCTTACTATACTTGATGTAATAAAGGAGCCTTTATTTATATTCTGTGATATAAGTTCATTGGTTTTGATTAATATATCTCTCGGTGATAAATTAAACTGGAATAAAGTCCTAATAATCCCTTGTACTTTGGACATATAAAGTGCAGCAGATGTTCCTTTGCCACTTACATCACCTATGACCAATGTTATTTCTTTTTCTTCATTTTCAGATTTTTCATTATACAAATAATCAAAGAAATCGCCACCAACCTCTAATGCAGGTATCGAAATAGCTGAAATGTCTAAGTTTTCAATTTTTGGTTGCTTTTGTGGTAGTGAATTTAATTGGATTTTTCTTGCAAATTCTAATTCTTGTTGAATTCTTTTACTATCTTCCATTTTTAGATTTAATATAATTTTATCTATTACAATCGAAATCTGATTAGTAAAAGATTCAATATACTTTAATTCATCAATATTATATTTCTCTTCTGACTTTTTATCACCCAATGCTACAATTCCAAATAAACTATTTTCATTTCTGATTGGGATTATTAATTTGACTTTACATTGTTCAAATATATACTTCAATTCATTCGTTAAATCAGTAGTTTTAATTGGTACTTTAACATTAATAAAATTCTCAATTAATTTTTCACTCAAAGAAATCACATATTGTCTTAAGATATTATCATTAATTCCAATGTAATGTTGAGCCAAAATACTATTGTTATTAAATAAAATCAAAGAAGATTGTTGCACTTGTAAGTATTGAGTTAATTTAGATAATGCTTCTTTGGAAAGTATTTCAATATTTGAGCTAGAATTAAATAATACATTAAACTCTTCTGAAGAAGACTTATAATCTATTTTTACTTTATTAAATCTCAAATCTAAATATGTTTTTAACGATTTATTTATTTTTCTTAGAATTATAAAAAAGACCGTAAAAAATATTAATACTAAAATCTTTGAATAAATTTTATAATTTTTATCACTCAAAGGAGAACCCAATACCTCAATATATAAACCCGAAAAGTGAAGATTAGGTATAAAAAAATCAGGAATTGAAATGATATATAAAAATAATATAGTTAATATTATAGCAATTATTCTCCAAAGATATAGAAGCGAATAATATTGAATATTTCGTTTGATTTTTACAGAAATATCATAAGGTTTGTATTTAAAAATAGAAATCCAATAAGAAATTGGAATAATTACTACT
>JBDNHS010000517.1:0-3521 GCA_041688685.1 Kapaibacterium sp. (SeqCode) | reverse complement strand
TTTTTTTTGATTTTTATAAAATTTAATATAAATATGATTTGTATTATTGAATATAAAAAATATTTTTATATAGTTATATAATATATTTATGAATTACAATAATATTATAATTATCTTAATTAGTATAATCACTATAGTATATGTCTATGAATACTTTTTTGGTGATTCCGGACAATCAGTTCAATCAACTATTCTTCCAGAAAATTACCCTAGTGAAGTAGAAAAAAAACCGCAAAATAATAATATAAATGGAACAGGTGAAACACCAAATCAACCAACTATGCCAAATCAACCAGAAACTCCAAAACAACCAACTGTCCCAGGACAACCAACTGTCCCAGGACAACCAACTGTCCCAGGACAACCAACTGTCCCAGGACAACCAACTGTCCCAGGACAACCAACTGTCCCAGGACAACCATCTATGCCAGGAAAACCATCTATGCCAGAACAACCATCTGTCCCAGGACAACCATCTATGCCAAATCAACCAGCTATGCCAGAACAACCAGTCTCTCCAAATAAACCATCAATGCCAAATAAACCACCTGTACCATCACCTGAAGATATTGTCAAACGACAAAAAACAGAAAAATTATTAGATCAAGTAAGAATATCTTTACCAAAGGGTATTAATTATGACAAAGTAGCTGATTATATTTTACATGGTTGTAAATGCAGTACTTCGCCATCTGACGTTATAAAACATTATTTAAGTCCGACATGTGAAGAATCTGTTGTTTATAATTATATTAAACCAAGTTGTCAAGAGGATGCAATTCAACATTATTTAAAACCTACATGTGAAGAACAAAGTACAATTTATAATTACATGAAACCATCATGTGAAACGTGTGATAGTATGACAGATATAATTAAGACCTTTGTACACAAAGGGTGTAATGTAAATAGTATAAAAACAATAAGTGAAGCTGAAATAAAAAAAAATCAAAAACAAAAAAATATAAATGGATTTTCAAACATTGAATTGAACATTGATGATTATACATATCCAATTAATAATTTGAATTATATAAATCCGACAATTAATCATCCTGATAATTCTCAATATGAAAATTTTGGAAATATGTCAACTTTTGATATTGATTATATTAATTATAAAAATAGTTTAGATAGTGCAATAATTTATAATAATTTTGCAAAAGAAAATTTTAATATGATTCCCAATGATAATACAAATAATAATTTATTTTTTAATTCCATAAAAAAATCTAATCAAAAAGAAAACTATGAGACAATAGAAAATTTTCAAATTGATTCTGATAAAATAAATAATTCTAATTCTAATTCAAGCCCCAGTCCAGTGCAAATTGTCGGTCTACCACAAATAAAATCCAATAAATTATATTTTGGATTGCCGTGTGATTATTTAAAAGATGATTCTTTTTACAATGCACTTAAAAAGGAAGGTTTTAAATATACAAATAGTGTAAAAGAAGCATGTTTAATAGTACCATGTTCTTATGAAAATACTGAAAATGAGATAGAACAATTAGAAAAAATATTAGGAGATAATATATTTGGAAAAGCAGTTCGTATATTTATGTTAAATAACACTGACTATATGGTATCAAAATTAGCTTTGTGGAAATTTTTAAAGGATAGATATGGAGTAAATATAGCATCTGGTATGATACCATATAGTGTAGATTTAACAGATAAAAAAGAGGTAGAAGATTTTAAGAAAAATTTTGACAAGTCTAAAATGTATATTAGTAAAAACAATAATCAAAGACAAGAAGGTATTGAAATTCATACTAGCTTGGATACAATTATGAATTCTCTTAATAAGTATATTTTAGTTCAAGAATTATTGCAAGATCCGTATTTGATTAATGGTAGAAAAATTAATTTACGTGTATATTGCTTAATTATTAGAGACACAAATTTGAATACATTGGTTCAAGTTTACCAAGATGGCTTTATGTATTATACTGCTGAATTATTTGAAAAAGGTAATCCCTCTTTTAAGAAGAATATAACAACTGGATACATAGATAGAAAAATATATGATGAAAATCCATTGACACATGAGGATTTTAAAAAATATTTGGATGATTCAAACAGAAAATTAACTCCTATAGAAGATTATTTTGTAAAATCTAGACCCAATATGAAATTGTCTAATTATATATTTACTCAAATAAACCATTTATTAAAATTTATTTTAGAGACATACATAACGACAGTGGGAACCAAGTCATTGGGTGTTGGATTTCAGCTTTATGGTGCGGATATTGCAATAAATGAACATCTTAAACCGATGATTATGGAAATTAATAAGGGACCGGATTTGACTGCAAAAGATGGCAGAGACAAAGAATTAAAAGAAGGTATGTGTAGAGATGCATTGAAATCAGTTGGACTAATAACGCCAAATATTAATAACAAATTCTTAACAGTTTTAGAAGTTGTTAATATGAATAATGAATTGGTTGAATTTGATAATTATTCTACTTAGTAAAAGTTTATTAAACTGTATTACAAAATTTATAAAAGTTTATTTTTTGTAAAATAAATAGAACAATGATTAGTTGGCGTGAGTGCATAAATAATTGTTATTATTGTAAAACCTAGAACAAAAGTTAAAAATATATCATATACGTTATCATTTGGTATTCGATTCACTTTTATCATTAAAAAATTTATGTATATAATTATGTTCGAAATTATTTAATTTTTTATATATTAACAAACTTAATTTTATATTTTTTCTTAAATTATCATTAAACACAATCATTGATTGAAATGAGTTAACAGCTTGTTCATCCAATAAAGGCGTGTTTGTTTGTTGAGCATTATCTGATAAATTTTCCATTTATATATTATAAATTAACAATATAAATTTATAATATAATATATTCATGTAAAAATATAATAGTTTATATATATTCTTTAGCGGATGTATAAATAATTATATATTCTTTAGCGATTAGGGCAATATAAATAATTATATATTCTTTAGCGATTAGGGCAATATAAATAATTATATATTCTTTAGCGATTAGGGCAATTTATAAATATGATTTTTAAACTTATATAAATATAATTGTAATAAATTTATAAAATTATGTTTTTGTATTAATCCTTATATTATTTAACAAAGAAACCATATATATCCATCCCATAAATGTATTTAACTTTCTATCTTTTTAAATTTAGGTTGATATGTTCAATATATCTTCTTTTTATATTATTAAATCTTTTCTTTTTAATAATAGCATTCTTTTATCTGGTGTTATTGTATTTATATTTTTATTTAAATATTTCTTTTTTATGATTTGGTTATATAAGTTTAAAATTCATAATGTCAAATAATTATAATAACTTTAATTATTGTGCTTAATATATGTAAGTATTATAAATAATTATATATATTCTTTAGCGTTTAGGGCCAAGAATATAAATAATTATATATATTCTTTAGCGTTTAGGGCCAAGAATATAAATAATTATATATATTCTTTAGCGTTTAGGGCCAAGAATATAAATAATTATAT
>JBDNHS010000516.1:0-3697 GCA_041688685.1 Kapaibacterium sp. (SeqCode) | reverse complement strand
TTTTTAATTTACAAAATAATTAATTAATAAATATATAGGTTTTATTATGAAAAAAATCATATTTTCTTTCGCTTTAATAGCAATTTTATTCATTGCAGTTTTTAATCAATCGTCTGCTCAATTGGATTGTACAACAAATGATGGTTGTGGCACATGGACTACCGGCACCACTCCAATTATTATAAAATTAGACGCACCAGAATGTAGCATTACTATTGATTATGAATGGAGAGTTTGTAATGGTGTTTACCAATATAACTATTTAAGTTTCACAGCTTCTGGTAATTGCACTCAAATGGATGATTTTGGCATTTATCATTATAGTATAAGTACCTTAAAAGAAATGGCTGATATGATTATAGCAGAAGAATATTTTCAAATGCAAGGACATACAATTATTCCACTCTGTTCGTCTGATACCGTGAAAAAAGCTAAATTCTACTCAGCAGGTTGTGGAGTTTGGGTTAAATGCAGTTATAAAGTTGATAAAGATGCAGTAGTACAAAAAGATAGAGGTTATGATGGTAATTGCCCTACTCCTGATCAAGCTGACTATATAGATGTCTGGAAATGGCAATCTTGTGGTGAAGTTTGTTGTGTTAGAGAATATGAAGTTTGTTTTACACAACACCCTACTTCAGGTAACTTTAATATAAACGTAAATCAATTCCCAGCATATACATTGAATGGATCTACTTGTACATTGCAAAATAATTTTGGTCCATGGTAAAATCCTTCTGTCAATTATAAATGTCAACATGCTTGTAATAATTAAGTTTCTTTCATACTCATAATAAAAACAATAGGTATATAAAAGATGAAAAACATCCAGATAATTTTTGCAGTATTTATTTTTAATTTATTTGTTCCATTATCTTCTTGGTCAGTTTATTCTGCTTCATTCAACGAGGAGTTTTCCCGATGGAAGGTAATTCAAAATGAAGATCATTTTATCTCTTATAATATTAAAAATGATACGAGTATAACAATAACAAAACTAAATAATAAACTTGAAGAAGAAATATTATTCAGTGAAGAAGAAATAAAAAAATTAATTTCAAATTATATACCTAAAATATATAACAAAAGTGAATATGAAAAGTATTTAAGAGTTAATGATTTAATTCTTTGGAATGGTGATTTATATGGTGCATTTAATTTTGGATTTTTTAATTTTAATAAAAACAAGATTATTCAAATACCAAATGACGGATATTCTATTCCTTTAGATACTATTAAACAAAGGTACTTTAATAGCTTTAAATTAGACAAAAATAATAATTTAATTGTTGAAACAGAAGCAATTAAAATATTAAGAAAATTTATAGATAATGAAGGCTTGTTGACAACCCACATAGACAGTAGCAAAACTCAAATATATGAATTGAATCCAAATATATTATTTAGTGAATTATTTGATAGTAAAATAAATAAATTCAAGTCTTCATTAATAATGAGAGGAATTGAAGTTGATGATGAAAATAATATCTGGATTGGATTTGATCAAAAGGAAGTAAGCAGTAGTGGCTTAATTAAAATCAACAAAAACAAACAAATTGAAGTATTTGATTTAAAATCAAAAGTTAATAAAGCGTATAGAAAACGAATTAGTAATATGGAATTAATTGATAATTATATATATTTTGGATATTACCCTTCAGAAGAATCTGGTAATATTGAAAGTATAAGTAAATATAATATTATAACTGATAAATGGGAGCATTTAAAAGATTATTTGGACTATATTCCAAATCCTTTTAATCAACCTATTAGTTCTGTGTCTTTTGTACCAATAAAAATTACTAAATTTAATGAAAAAATATACTATTTAGGTACTACTGGTATTTTAGTATATTCAAACAATACTTATGAATATTTGAATTTTGCTGATTCTGTAAGAAATAAACCAGGATTTGAACAATCATTTTATCATTTTAATCAATTTCATAATATTTTTTTTATTGATGACAATGTTTACCTTATGAACATAGCAGCAAGTATAATAATTAAAGAAAATTTACTTTCGTTTGAAGATGATAGAGAATCACTATCAACAGAATTGCCTTTTGTATTGTCTGGTGAACACCTGATATTGAAAGAGTCAAATTTTAATTTAGTATTAATTTACGATTTATTAGGTCACTTACTAATAGAAAGTAATAATCAACAACAAATACCTATAAATATACTAACAAATGGAGTTTATTTTGTGGTAATAAATAACAAATCTTATAAATTTATAAAATAAAGGTTCTTATGAAAAAAATAATCATTTTAATGAATATTTGTATAATTATGCTTTCAGTAGATGTATTTTCTGCTGGTAGCAATAACACAGATAAAAAACCCGTCAAAATAACATTAAATAGAGCTGACGGTAGTGTTTTTGAAAAAATGGAAGGCTCTAGCAAGTGGGTTGAGAACGTTCCAGCTTTGAACAAAAATCAAATTATAGAAGTTAACAAAGTTGCTTTTCATCAAAAGGTAGTATTGAACAAAGCAAATGGAACAAAAGTATATTCTTATGATTTTAAAAAATGGTATTCAGGAGATGGAGAATCTGATGGCAATTTGGAAACAGAATCAAAAGAACTTAATAAATTGAATGATTTTAAAATATTTCCCAATCCAGCAACTAATCAAACAGAAGTAAGTTTCGTAGCGAATGAATCGGGTAATGTAAAAGTATCATTATATTTTTTAGATGGCTCAAAACTATCAGAAATATATAATGGAAATGTGAATAATGGTCTTTTTCAAGTTTTGATTAACACTTCAAAATATTATGCAGGTACTTATTTGTGCCAAATAGAATATAATGGTTTGATATTTAATGACAAATTAATAATCAAAAATTAAAACTATTTCACCTACTCTTTCTCCCATTTTTGGCTACCATTATTGGTAGCCTTATGGCAATATCTATCTTACTGGTTTTGCTGGTGTTTCTCTTCTTGCTCCTATTCCTTTTTGGGAACTATTCAAAGATGGTTGGGAAAGTATTGATATTGGTTTCAATCAATCAATTAGTAAAGTATTTGAACCAAGATCAATACAAGAATTACTTATATATTTATTGTCCTAATAATTCAGATAAAATTCTAAGAAAAAACAAATAAATAACATTAATAATTATAAAAAAGTTAAATTATGATTGCAAAAACTTTTCATCCATTTGGTTTTAGTTCTGTTATTCTTAATTTTAAATGTATCTGTGGTAATTTAGTAGAAAGTGAAGAAGGATTAATCCCATCAGCAAATTTAGCTGCAGATAATAATGCAGATTCCTATAACTGTGATGAATATCCATTTTTTGCAGTATGTGATAACTGTGATGAAAACTATGAAATATATATTTATTCAGGAATGTACGATGCCTATATTCAAATCGAAGCAGATATTAATGAAGATTTAATTGTGATAAATACTATATAATAAGAATCAAAATACTTTAATTATATCTGACTTTTTTTGAAGAAGTATTTGAAAATATATAGTAAGTAACTTTTAAAGTATAAAAACAGGGTCGCTGAAAACTGAATAGTGTAAGCAAAAATAATCAAAGAAACATTATGAAAAAAATAATTGACCTAAAAACATTACATATTCTAAATGATATGTTATTATGTAAAGTATGTATTAAAGATATAAAAGAAAAAACAAAATGTACTAATTCAGATTGTCCATATATTAAACA
>JBDNHS010000515.1:0-3995 GCA_041688685.1 Kapaibacterium sp. (SeqCode) | reverse complement strand
TTTGAATTAACTCTAAATCCTTTATATTCAGGAAAATTAATTACTTCATTCCCATATTTACCTTCAATTTTTGTAATTGTAAAATTGGAATTCATATTGCACAATATTTCAATTATTTCTATTGTTGTACTTTTAACTTCAAAATAGGGCTCTGCTTGCACTTTTATATTAAATAAAAACAACAAAACTAATATTATATATATTTTCATAATCATTATAAATATTTGTATTAATAATTTATTTAATATAAGTATAAATTTTAAAATAATCAATTTATATATAAATTTATACTACCCAACGAACCCTCTACAATCTACCCCACAATATCTACCTTACCTCTGCTCCGAGACCTATCGCTTCTGCTGGGCTGACAAGACTGAGTTTGCCGTCAAGGTTAGCAGCGAGTAGCATTCCGTTCGATTCGTAGCCCATTAGTTTGGCTGGTTTGAGGTTTGCAACAACGACGACTGTTTTGCCAATTAGTTCCTCAGCAGAGTAAGTTTCGGCAATCCCTGCCAATATCTGTCGTGTTTCATTCCCCAAATCTACTTGCAATTTCATTAGTTTTTTGGATTTTGGTACGTTTTCAGCTACCAATATTATCGCAGTTCTAAGTTTTACTTTTTTGAACAAATCTATATCAATCAAGTTTTCATCCAATGAATTATCCAATATATCATCAATATTATCTTCATTGGTTTTCGTGCTTTTTTCGACCTTATTTGTATACTTTGCTGTATTATTTTTTGTAGTATTGATTACCACATTTTGCGAAGTTTTGTCGCCTAATTTTGCAATTTGTCCCGTTACAAACTCATCTTCAATTCTACCAAATAATATCTCTGGCTTGGCGATTTTCATCTCAGGCTTTAATGACAATAACATACAGTTCCGCCATAAATTACTTGTGTTTTGTTCTTCAGGATTACCTGTAACTATACACTTCGTATTATCAGTAAATAGTAACTGAATTTGCTTAGAAGTCAACGGTAATATCGGTGCAAATAAAATTGATAAATTATAAACAATATTGGTGCAAACAAACATAGTTTTGGCTGTCTGTTCAGGGTTAGTTTTGATTGTTTTCCAAGGCTCTTCATCATTAAAATACTTATTGGCTGCTCTTGCTGCATTCATAATTGAAGTAATTGCATCTTTTAATCTAAACTTTCTGAATTGTTCATTTGCGTCATTTATTGACCTATATATTTCACTAATTAGTAAAAAATCATTTTCATTTAAGTTCGGATAATTCTGAATTGATGCTTCTTTTCCACTTTCTATATCATTTAGCAAATTTTTCCAATCACTTACAAACTTATCATAATTGCTAAAATTAGGTATTGTAAAATCAAAGTTTTTGCCCAAAAACTGCAAAGTTCTATTGATATAATTTCCGTAAATTGCAGCTAATTCATTGTTGTTTTTCGCTTGAAAATCCTTCCAAGTGAAGTCTGCATCTTTATTTTCTGGCAAATTTGTCGCCAAAGCATATCGCATTCCATCAATCATATTATCTTGTGGGAAGTCATTTATAAAATCCCTCAAATCTATTGACCAGTTGCGAGATTTGGAGAACTTTTGACCTTCCAAATTTAGAAATTCATTTGCAGGTACATTTTCAGGTAAAATATACTTATTTTTTTCGTCTCTTCGAGCAAAAAGCATAGCAGGAAAAATCAATGTATGAAAAACTATATTATCCTTTCCAATGAACGCATAATAATTGGTATCTTCATTTTGCCACCAATCTTGCCATTCATTAGGGTTACCTTGCTCTGTAAAGTATTGTTTTGTAGCCGAAATATACCCCAAAACTGCGTCAAACCATACATAAAGTGCTTTGCCATTGATTTTCTCATCAGACAATCCCAATCCATCAATTTGCACTCCCCAAGTCAAATCCCTTGTAATAGCTCTCTCTGTCAGCCCTTGCTTTAGCCAACTGCGAGTTTGTTGTAATACATTATCTTTCCAATCTCTGTCGTGTGAGCCAATATATTGTTCCAAAAACTCTTGAAACAAATTAAATCTAAAATACCAATGTGTCGTTTTTTTAACTTCTGGAGTCTTTTTAGAAATTAGACTTATTGGGCTTTTGAGTTCTACTTGATTATAATACGCACCACAACTGTCGCACTGGTCTCCACGTGCTTTGTCAAATCCACAATTTGGGCAAATCCCTTCTACGTATCTGTCCGGCAGAAACATTTTTGCTTCTGCATCATAAAACTGCTCTTCTTCCTTTTCAGAAAGGTAATTTTTCGCCAAAAAGTCAGCAAAAAACTCACGTGCTATTTTGTGATGTTCTGGTATAGAAGTCCGTGAATAAATATCGAAACTCATACCGAATTTCTCGAATGCGTCTTTATTTGCATTATGATATTTATCAATTATATGCTGTGGGGTTACTCTTTCCTTTTCTGCTGCGATGGTAATCGCCACTCCGTGCTCATCGGAACCACAAACGTAGAGTACATTTTCGCCAGAAATTCGCATAAACCTTGCAAAAATATCAGCTGGTAAATATGCACCAGCACAGTGTCCGAGATGAATATAACCATTCGCATAGGGTAGAGCGGAAGTCAATAAATATTTAGACATTTTATTTCAATTTTATTTTTTATTTAACATTTTTAGTATAAACTATTACAAAAATAAGATATTTTGACGAGAAAAGGGTTATTGATTTTTTTATGGTTTGAATTTAAAAAATAATTTTGTAAATTGTATAATTATTTTTCATTTTTATTATTTCATGTATAAATCAATTAAATTCTTTATAAGTTTTTTTTTAATAGCATTATTTTTTTCAAGTTGTGCAAGTATTTTCTCAAAAAAAACTCAAAATGTAGTTTTTAAAACTTCCCATCCAAATACAAAAATAAAATTTAAAAACTCCAAACTAATATATGCAGATAGTATAAATAAAGATAAAAATATAACATTATCTAGAGATGCTGAATTAGTTAAGTTTACAATAGAATTAGATAGCCACTTGACGTCCAGTAAAATTATAGCACCTACAAATCTATATTCTTTGTATTATCTTACTTATAGTCCATGTTTAATTCCCATTTTCTTTCTTCCACCTTTAACTGCATTCTTAACAATACCTGTTGGTATTTTTTATATATATTTTTGTTTAGAGGATAATGAGGTTGAGACCTATTCTTTCATAGATACCTTTAATTTTATCAATGTAAATCAAAAAATTAAATATTGGGATTCTTCTTATAAAATGTTAAAATTATCAAATGTATCTGTTGAATTACAAACAGATAGTAATTTAGTTAATTATTTTGATAATATTAAAGAAATTGCAGACATACCTTATAAAACTAACAATAACGATGAATCATTCACTTTTAAAAATACTATATTTTACAAAAACATTGAAAATCAATTAATTAAAACAAAATTTTTAGATACTTTGAATATCAAATCAGTTTTTATTGACAATACAAATTTTAATAAATTAGAATGTAAAATAACAAATATCAATCTCAATAAATATTGTTACAAGTACTGGACACTTTATTTAAATAAAAAAATTAATTACATAACTATTAAAATTGGAATAAATTGGGTATTGAAAGACCATTATGGGGATATATTATTAAATAAATATGTAGTAGGTTGTTCAGGTGAATATGAAACAAATGAAGTAGAAAATCCAATTGATGATGCTATTGTGCAATCTTTTACAACTTTTTTAAATGATTTAAAAGTTGATTCATTAATGAAAAAGACAGGAGATAAAAACTAAAAACTATTTATCCTGATAGAATAACAACTAAAAGTATCTGGGAATTGAAAATGTTTAATTACATTGATGACAAAGAAAAAGAATTAATAGAATCTCTTCATATTGATGAACGGACTTCTGGCTTATTTTTTAGTCGTTTTTTAAAATTGTTCAATATCAATAATACCAATATCAATACGTGAGTTATTCTTTGACAAATTAACATTCTCTTTGTTCACTAATATTT